>CAMBXJ010000520.1 GCA_945871455.1 Asaia bogorensis | reverse complement strand
GACCGGTCGTGATGTTGCGCGGTCTGTTGCGCTTCCGGGCGGTCGCACAGGGGTGGGAGCTTGGACAAATCCTGTAGGCAGGATATGGGGATTGTTGGTGTGAAATCCGAATGTTCCGAAAAAGATACAGAGATGTGCGAATCGGGTAGCCCGCAAGGGGAGGGGGAGGATTTTCTACTCTGCGGCGATTTGTGAATGCCCTAGCACCACGCGGGCGGTGCGCGCCGGGTCAGGCGGGCAATTCGTATCCCAGGGCGGATTCGATCTCCAACACGCGCCGCACGGCCGGTCGGGCCATCATGCGGTCGTAGTGGGCGGACAGGCCCGGAAAGGTCTCTCGTGCCGGCTTGATCGCCCGCACAAACCGCCAATACAGGCGAAACAGGTGAATATCGGCGATGGAGTAGTCACCCACCGCCCAATCCTTGCCGCCCAGCCATTGTTCGGCGATCCGAAACACGTCATGCCAGCGTTCGACCCCGGCACCGCGGGCCGGATGCACGGTGGCGGCGATGAAGGACATCCAGGCGACCACCCGCGCCTCGGCTTCGGGATCGCCGATGGGAAGCAACGCAGCGTCCGGGAAGCGGCGCGCCAGGTAGAACAGGATTCCCGCCACCTCGGTCAGCGGGCGTCCATCGATGACCAGGGTGGGGATTTTGCCTTCCGGATTGATCGCCAGATAGGCGGCGTCCTTCTGGTCGCGCCGGTGGAAGGACATGGGACGCGCATCGAACGTGGCACCCACCTCATGCAAGGCGATATGCGGCGCCATCGAGCTTGAGCCGGGTGCGTGGTAGAATGTCAGCACGGTGTCTGCTTTCTGGTGTCTGCCTCCTGGGGGCCTCCAGGGGGGCATCCGGGGGGCTGCCCGTGCGATCGCGGGCGGTTGGGCGTTAGCTGCCGACCTTCAATGTCGACACCAGCCCGCGCAGGCAGGCCAGCATCGACAGCGCGGTCAGGCGTCCGGTCTTGGGGTTGTCGGCGCTGGGCACATTCTCGATCGTCATGGTGAAGCGCGCGGCCTGGGCTTCTACTCGGATTGTGTGGACATTGCGATCCAGGGCCGGGTCGGCCCAGATTTGGATACGGGTGCGGATGGGCCCGATACCGGCCAGGGCCAGTGCGGCGGCGACATTGACGTTGGCCGGGAAGCCGGCCACGGCGTCGAGGGCGCTGCCCTCGAACACCAGCAGCGGCTTCGTGATGCCCAGCACCTGGATGCCGTGCTTTTCCAGGTAGGGCGCGCCGGCCAGGCCGGCGGGTGGCTTGCGGGTTTCGATGGTGACGCTTTCCACCGGGCCCTCGGCCGCCGCGCGCACCGCGTCCAACCCCAGCAAAGCGCCGGTCGGCACCACGATTCGCGCGCCGGTCATGGTGGCTCGCCGGACCAGATGCATGCGCGGCAGCAGGGCGCCCACCGATGCCGGGACGAGGATGCGCCCGGCCTCTATCGCGGGCAGGGCGATGCGTTCGAAGACTGCGGCGGGGGCGGCTTCAACGACGATATCGGCTTCGGAGAGTTCCGCGAAGTCCACCAGCCGCGGCGGTGCGCGGAAGCTGACCAGGTTGGTCAAGGCCTTTACCTGGTCCCGCGCCGACACCGAAATCAACCGCAGGCCGTCCACGCCGTAATCGAGCGCTTTGGCAAGTGGCAGGCCGATTGCCCCCAGTCCCGCAATCGCCACGGTCTTTGTCATCGATCGTCCCCCGTCCCGATCCGTTCGGCCAGATCGCGTGCCCGGTCAAGTTCGACCGGTGTGTTCACATTAAGGAACGGGTCGCATAGGTCGATAGCGAAATCCACTGGGCGAGCGCAAATCCATGTGCTGAAACGCGATACCTGCCTTGAACCGGGGCTTTGCAGGAATGTTCGCAGCTCGGCGTGGCATCCAACCGGCCAAAGTGCCACCAGATGGTGCAGCCTGCCGCCGCTGCGGGCGCAGCTTGGTGCCGGGGTCAGGGCGGCGGCGAGGTTAGACGGCACGAAGGGGGTGTCGCCGGGGACGGTCAGCAGCGACTCGGCGCCCAGTTCGGCGGCCCAGGTCAGGCCCGCCAGGACGCCGGCCAGGGGGCCGTGATCGGCGAAGAGGCCATCGTCCAGCACCGGCAGTCCGAACGCCTGGAACCGCCCGGGGTCGCCATTGGCGCTGATGGCGATGGGGGCTGGGTTGGGTCCGAGTGTATCGATGATGCGTTGGATGATGGTCTTGCCGCCGAGGGTCAGCAGCGGCTTGTCGCCTCCACCCATCCGCCGAGCGGTGCCGCCGGCTAGGATGAGGGTGGGAGGGGGCATGGGGGAGGGGACCCTCGGTGGGGCAGGGGGATGGGATGGGGCGAGCGATGGGATTCGAACCCACGGCATCCAAGACCACAACCTGGCGCTCTAACCAACTGAGCTACGCCCGCCATCCAGGGGGCGCGGTGTAGGACGGGCGGCGGCGTTCGTCAATGATTGATGGTGGGGGTTGGGTGCGAGCGGCGGAGTTTCGCCGACCGCTGGCCGTGACAATGGAGGTTGAGACCGGTTGGGTCCAACTGGGTGTTGGAGGCATTTCGTTTTGGATTTTTTTCAGGGAATGTGTTTCCAACGGTAGTATGTCACGTGGCCGATCTGCGATAATATGTCTCGGTTGCGTTGCATGTCGTTGTCAGATATTCGCAATTGGATTGCCAAATTTCGGAGGTTGGGTCAGCCATGTGATTGGGGTAAGGTCACGTTGAGGTATGGTCAGACATCGTGGCGCGGGATATCCAAGACGCGGTTGTCATGACTAGAACGCCTGCCTGAGTTAATATCATAATGGAATGGCGACCGTTCTCCGACGATTGGTTGGGGTGTCGCAGCGCGATTGGGGATCAGTCATGGCAGGTGGCCGCCACAGGGTGTTCGTTAGTTGTGGGCAAACCTACAAAGACGAATACAAAGCTTTCTTATCCTCCTTGCTCGAATATCTAGAGAACCACAATTGCCAAGGCGTGACCCCCGGCTCTAATGTTTTTCCTCTTGAA
>CAMBXJ010000519.1 GCA_945871455.1 Asaia bogorensis | reverse complement strand
GTGGAAAAGGGCGGCTGGTCGATGCTGCACACCTGGGGCCCGTCCACCATCCGCTTTACCCCCGTCGAGCACTCCCAAATCCGCGGGCTCGGCCTTACCGGCTGGTTTGGCTGGTACAAGGATGACGTGATGGAGGAGTTGACCCGCGAATGGCTGTTCGCCCCGACGGAGGCCGAACAGAACGCGCTGGCCGACAAGGTGCAGGCGCGCGCGTTCGACCAGGCGCCGAGCGTGCCGTTGGGAACGTTTCAGATCAGGACGGCGACCCGGAGAAATTTGACCGGAATGATCGAGGCGACGGGGCCGTATTTCTGGAACATCCGGCGGGTGTAGCCGCCGGATTGTTCCTGGGACGGAACGCCGAGACTTATACCAGCCGGCGGAAACAACGACCCACTGGCGGTGCAACCCCGTCATGGCGGCCGCAGGGCCGCCATCCACGATTTTCGTTGTTGCAGCCTAGGAAAGTCGTGGATGCCGGCCTGCGCCGGCATGACGGGGCGGCGCCGGTCAGAGAGTCAATCTTACCGACGGCTGGTATTATCCGCCCCAGGCCTGGCCCCATTTGTCCCGATACACCACCTGTTCCAACGCCGTCCGTCGCACCGGTCCGAACTTGCCCATCGGATAGCCGATCGGCAGGATCGCATAGGAATGCACGCCTTCCGGCAGACCCAGGGCGGCCTCGGCCTCCTGCTCGAAGGCCAGGTAAAGCGTGGTCAGGGTCGCGCCCAGCCCCAGGGCGCGGGCCGCCAGCAGCATGTTCTGCACTGCCGGGTACACCGACGATCCCGCCGTCCGGCCGTGGGTTGCCGATGATGCGCACGGGACGATCCAGACCGGAGCTTCATGGAAATGGTCCGCCAGATATTGCGCCGCTTCCAGCATGCGGGCGAACCGTTCCGCGGTCATGCCGGGGGCGGGCCCGCCGGCGCGGTACTTGGGGCCGACCTGTTCGTCCCAGGCACGCTTGTACAGCGCGCCGACCTTGGCCTTCACGGCTTGGTCCTGTACCACCAGGAACCGCCAGTTCTGCATGTTCCCGCCATTCGCCGCGCACACGCCCGCGTCCAGCACCTGGCGGATCATGTCGTCGGGGACGGGATCGGGCTTCAGCCGACGCATGGAACGTGTCGAGCGCATGATCTCGAACAGGCCGGGTTCGGTGCTCATCGGGGGATCCAGGTTTCGTTGCCGGTCTTACGATCGTTGCGATAGGCCCAGATTCCGGAATAGCCACCGGAACCGTTGGCGCGATACAATGCGGTGCCGCTGCCGTTCTTGCCTGAAAAGCTGAACGCGAGCGTCTTGCCGTCCCCGATGCCGGTTCCGTCATAGCGGTCGCCCTCGATATTCCAGGACGCGTGCCAGGTGCCCGCGCCGGTCTGGGTCAGCACGACCGACCCGGAATAGTTGCCGCCGCGTGCCGTATAGCTGCCCGGTCCTTCCGCCTGGACAACGCCAGGCATGGCGACAAGGCCGAGCAGGAGGGCTGAGGTCGTTAATTTCATGGTTCGATCAACTCCAGCGGATGTTCCAGGGGTAAGGAGATGTGCTTTCAAGCAGTCCCGTCAAGCCTTTTCGATGAGCCGACAGAATGAAAAACCGACCGAGTACAACGGCGGGAACGGTGTTCATCGCTTCCTGGTGGATCGCGCGCGCGACCCGCATGCGGTCGTCGTCACTTGGCACCCGGGTCCATTCGGCGGCGAGTGTTTCCAGCTTTTCGTTGGTGAACGACCCGGCCCAGCCTTTCGCGCCCATGCCGCGCACGACGTTGCTGATGGCGGGGTTGACGATGGAACTGCCCAGCCACCAGTTGTGGAAGATAGACCAGCCGCCCTTGTCGACGGGTTCGGTCTTGTTGCGCCGTTGTGCCAAGGTGTTCCAGTCCATCTCCTGCAACTCGACATTCATGCCGATCTGCTTCAGGTAGTCGAACGTGACATGACCGAACGGACCGATGGTGGGGATGTCGGCGGGGTTCAGGATCACCACCTTTTCCCCGGCATAACCGGCGTCCTTCAACGCCTTGCGGGCAGTGTCGATGTTGCCGGTCATTTCGGCCTTGCCGATTTCCTCGCCATAGCGGGTGCCGCACGGGAACAGCGCCTTGCACTGGCGCCAGATTTCCGGATCGTTGCCGGTCACCGCGCTCATGTATTCGTCCTGGTTCATGCCCAGGCGCACCGCCCTGCGGATGGCCAGGTTGTTGAAGGGCGGGTGAAGGTGGTTGAACCGCATGGTGCCGAAGAAGCCGACCGGATTGAAGTTGGTGACCATCAGGTCTTTGTTCTTACGAAGCAAGGGTAGCAGGTCGGGCTGCACCTGTTCCCACCAGTCGATCTCGCCCTTCTGCAAGGCCGCCGACGCGGTGGAGGAATCGTTGATGATGTGCCACTCGATCCTGTCGATATAGGCGACCTTGCCGCCTGACGCCCAGGACGGCTTCTCCTGCCGCGGCACGTAATCCTTGAACCGCTCATAGGCACCGCCGCCGCCGGGCACGAACTCGTTTTTCAGGAAGCGATACGGGCCGGAGCCGACCATCTCCGTCACCTGCTTCGACGACTCGGTCTTCGCCAGACGTTCCGGCATCACGACGGGCAGCATGCCGTTCGGCTTGGCCAGCGAGTCCGCGACCAGGGGAAACGGGGTTTTCAGCTTGATGCGGATGGTGCGGTCGTCGGCGGTGGTGAATTCGTCGACCGCCGCGCCCAGGGTTTGGCCGTAGACGTCGCGCGACGACCAGCGCTTCAGGCTGGCGGCGGCATCGCGCGCCAGCACGGGCTCGCCGTCATGGAACTTCAACCCGTCCCGCAGCTTTATGTCCCAGACGCGGCCGTTGTCGGACACGGTGTAGCCCTCGGCCATCTGCGGCTGTGGGGTCTGGTTGTGGTCGATCCCGAACAGCGTGTCGAAGACATAGTATCCGTGGGTGATGGACACCTGCGTGGTGGTCCAGGACGGGTCGAGCACGGAGAGATCGGCGGTCGGCACATAGCGCAACAGCTTGTTGGTCCC
>CAMBXJ010000518.1 GCA_945871455.1 Asaia bogorensis | reverse complement strand
GGACAGCAGAACCGACATGGCCAGAGCCGACCATGGCAGACTGACCTGGATGAACGGAAAATACGCCGCCAGCGAAAGTCGGAAGGTCAACCAGACGGCGGCGCCCAAGACCATCCCGGCCAGGATCGATCGCCACAGCCCCCCGGATTCGCCTGGATCGGCAATCCGCGGTAACAAAGCGCTGGTCAGCAGGCACAGGCCCACACTGGTTGCGATCGCCGAGCCGAACACGAAGGGGTCGTGCGCGGAGAGATATTCATGCAGCATGATCCCTCCGAGATACCATGATAAGCGTTAACGAATGCCCTACGATAAGACAGCCGACCCACACAGTCGCGTTCATATTGCGTTAATCCACGGCCGCTAAGGTTGCCGGATTGGAGCCGATACCCAACGCGATGAAAAGACCGCGCCCCTCCCGACCACGCTGGCGACGGCCCCTTGCTCGGCTTCTGGGCGCGCTACTGGTGTCCGGGCTGCTTGCGGTCCACACGACGGCAATGGCTGCCTCCCTTTCAGTCAAGGACGTGGATGTCATCGCCCGTGCGCTGACCTTCCTGCAACCGCCGCTGTCGGGGACGTTCGTGGCCATCGTTTACGCCCCAACCGATCCCGCGTCGCGCCGAGATGCGGAGGAGATCGCCGCCATGCTGTCCGGTGGCCTGAAGGTCGGCCCCACGGTCCTGATGCCGCGGGTCCTGGCCAGCCAGGCCATCGGGGTGGGTGGCTTCGCCCTGATGATCGCCGCCGCTGGCGCCAATGGGCCGGAGATCCGGGAATTCAGCCGCACCGCCAAGATCATGTGTGTCACCGCGGACCTGGCGGCCGTCCAGGCGGGGCTGTGTACCATGGCCGTCAAATCGGTTCCCCGTGTGGAAATCGTCGTCAACCATACCGCCGCGAATGCATCCGGCACCGCTTTTGCCGCCGCTTTTCGCATGATGATCAAGGAAATCTGACCATGCCAACCCGTATCGGATCGCCGCGATACCAAGTGGTTGCCGTGCTCCTCCCGCTCGGCTGCGCCACCTTGCCGACCGACGCCCGGGCGCAATCGGTGGATTACGGCGCGCTGGAACAACTGTTCGGCGAACCCGTCACGACATCGGTCACCGGCAAGCCGCAACGGGCGACCGATGCGCCCGCGAACATCGAGATCGTGACCCAGGACGACATTCGCCGCTCTGGCGCGACCAATATCCCCGATGTTCTGCGCTTCGTTACCGGCGTGGATGTCAGACGCAACGGCTTCTCCAATGCCGAGGTGGGCATCCGCGGCTACAACCAGACCTCCAGTCCGCGCCTGATGGTCCTGGTGGACGGACGTCAGGTCTACATGGTCGATTACGGCCGCATCATCTGGGACGCGATCCCGGTCCAACTGGATGAAATCCGCCAGATCGAGGTGATCAAAGGCCCCAACTCCGCCCTGTACGGGTTCAACGCTGTCAGCGGCGTGATCAACATCATCACCTACGACCCGCTGCGGGACCGGATCAACGCCGCCACCGTGCGCGGTGGGACGCAAAATTACGTCGGCGGGTCGGTTGTCGGCACCGGCCGGCTTGGGGAAAACGCTGGCATACGACTGTCGCTGGGTGGCTTTCGTGCCAGCGAGTTCGCCCCCGGCCCACTCGATGCGGACGACCGCAATGCCCGTCAATCTCCGTTCACCGGCACGATCAATGCGGATACGCGGTGGCGGATATCGCCGGACGTGGAGTTTTTCAGCAGTATGAGCATGGGCGAGACCCGTTTGGCCGAACAACAGCCGCCGGGCATCTATGGGACCGAGCGACTGTCTACCAATGCGGTTCGGTTCGGTTTCAATGCCGATACCGCGATCGGGTTGCTCAGCATGTCAGCTTATCGCAACGAGGCCAGGATCGATATAATCAACCGTCTAGCCGGCCAACAAGCGACATTTGGCGAATATCAAACGACCTACATGCTGGAAGCCAGCAACCTCGTGAAGCTCGACCCCGACCACACTCTGCGTTTCGGGCTGGAGTGGCGCCAGATCGGCGACAATTCCGGTGACCTGGCACGCGGCACGATCAGCAACACCATCTACTCCGCGAGCCTGATGTGGGATTGGCAGATCGCGCCCAGCCTTTCTTTTACCAACGCGGTCCGGTTGGACCATATGCGCCTGCACTACTCCGGCAATCCACTACCCTATTCGGGCGTTATTCCAAGCGACTACGACAATATCACGATCACCGAGCCCAGCTTCAATTCCGGTCTCGTATGGAAGGCAACCGATCTGGACACGTTCCGAATATCGGCGGCACGCGGCGTTCAACTGCCGACGCTGCTGCAATTCGGTCTGCAGCTTCCGTTCGCGGGCGGTATCCCGGTGGCCTATTCCGGGCGGCCCAATCTACAACCATCGATTATCTGGAGCGGGGAGCTTGGCCACGATCGCGCGCTTCCGGCGATTGATTCCACCCTACGGACGGCGCTGTTCGCCCAGCGAATTGACGACCTCATATCCTGGCCTTTCGGCTCTCCATTGCGGACCGTACCAGCCGGCGTGCCCGTCAGTTCGTCTACCAATGTGGGCTACAGCACCGCGGTCGGGCTGGAAATTGGGATCAAAGGTACCAATGCGAGCGGCTTTCGTTGGAATGCGAGCTACGCCGCGGTCTCCACTACCGATCATACGTCCCTGAACCGCGGTCCCGTGCCAATGAGCGTGGTCGAATATGCCCATGCGGCGCCGCGACATGTGGTGATCGGCGGGCTGGGCTATACGTATGAAAAGCTGGAACTGGACATCCTGGCGCGCTGGCAATCCGCTTATTTGGATTATCGCGTCGCGCCAAGCCGCCTTGCGGTAACGCCCGTCAACGTCAACAACTACGTGCTGCTGAACGCCCGCGCCGGCTATCACGTCACGGACAACATGACGGTCGCGTTAACCGTCCAACAACTCAACAGTCCCCGTCTGGCGCAGACAGCCGGTCCGCCGGTGGAACGGCGTGTCATCGCCAGCGTGACCCTGCGCCTGTAGGTTGGCGGG
>CAMBXJ010000517.1 GCA_945871455.1 Asaia bogorensis | reverse complement strand
CCGCCAGCCGTTGCATCAGCGGGCGCCCATCCAGCCAGGTCATGGTCAGCAGCCGGTCGGTGCTGTACTCCGCAACCGGCGATGGCACATGCACCATCGGATGTTCGGCCAGCATCAGCCCATACAGACGCATCTGCGCGGCTTCGCGGCTGTAGTCCAGTTCCTCCCGCAGGCGTTCGGTCAGTTCCTTGTAGATTTCCTCATGCTGAATCGCGTTGTCCATACGATGGTAAATCGCCATGGCCATACGCAACTGCCGCAGATCGGCCTCCACCGTGCTCGGCATGTCCGGATATTGCAGCTTGCACGCAACCTCTCGCCCATCCGGCAGGCGGGCGCGATGCACCTGCCCCAGCGACGCCGCGGCCGAGGCGGTCTGGTCGAACGCGGCAAACCGGGATCGCCAGTCCGGTCCCAACTCGCTGGCCATGCGCCGCCGCACGAAGGCCCCCCCCATCGCCGGCGCATTCGCCTGCAACTGCGCCAGTTCCGCGGCATATTCGGCGGGCAAGGCATCCGGCACGGTGGACAGGAACTGCGCCACCTTCATCAGCGGCCCCTTCAACCCGCCAAGGATAGTCTTCAAATCCTCCGCGTGGGAGGCGCGGTTGGTCTTGATGCCAAAGACCCGCTCCCCGGCAACCCGAGCCGCGATACCGCCAACGGCGCCAGACGTCCGCGCGAACCGCCGCAGTTCCCCGAAGAGATTGCTACCGGACATGGGTCGTAGGGTTAGAACAAGACTCCCCCTCCCCTTGCGGGAGGGGGCCGGGGGGCGGGGGCCGTGCCGCCGCCTGTTGGATGCTGATCAACACCCCTTCCGGATTTCCCAAAACGTCTCCGTTGGAAAACCGCAGCACACGCAACCCCTGCGCCTCCATCCAAACATCGCGGGGACCATCGGTCACCGAATCGATATGCGAAACCCCATCCAACTCAACAACCAAACGCTCGGACGCACAGTAGAAGTCAGCAATGAACGGGCCAATTGGAACCTGTCGCCGGAACTTCAATCCTCCACATTGGCGACTGCGGACGCCAGCCCAATGTCGCCGCTCGGCCGGGGTCGTGTCCTTCCGCAATGACTTCGCGTGGGCGAGCAGAGACGGCCCCGGTGGCGTGGCCCCCTCCCCCCGACCCCCTCCCGCAAGGGGAGGGGGAGTGTCGTGAGTCGTCACTCTCCCATCTCCAACTCATCAATGAATCCCGCAATCACATCCAACCCCCGCGTCCAGAACGCGGGGTCCGACGCATCCAGACCGAACGGTGCCAGCAATTCCTTGTGACGCTTCGTCCCACCGGCCCGCAGCATGTCCAGGTATTTCGCCTGGAACCCCGGATGGCCATTCTGGAACACCGAATACAGCGCGTTCACCAGACAATCGCCGAACGCATACGCATACACATAAAACGGCGAGTGAATGAAATGCGGCACATAGGCCCAGAACACGCTGTATTCCGGCGTGAAGTCGAACGCCGGCCCCAAGCTTTCGGTCTGCACCTGCAACCACAACTCGCCGATCCGCTCGGGTAGCAATTCGCCCTTGCGGCGTTCGTCGTGCAACAGCGACTCGAACCGGTAGAACGCCACCTGGCGCACCACCGTGTTCAACATGTCCTCCACCTTGGACGCCAGCATGATCCGCCGCTGCGCCGGGGTCGCGCTGTCCAGCAGAGCGCGGAACGTCAGCATTTCCCCAAACACACTGGCGGTTTCGGCCAGGGTCAGCGGCGTGCCCGACATCAGATAGCCCTGACCGCCCGCCAGTATCTGGTGCACCCCATGCCCCAACTCATGCGCCAGGGTCATCACATCCCGCGTCCGCCCATGATAATTCACCAACAAATAGGGATGCGCGCTCGGCACCGTCGGATGCGCGAACGCCCCACCGGACTTGCCGGGTTTCAAGGTGGCATCGATCCACGGCTTGTCGAAAAACCGCTTGCCGACCGAGGCCAGCTCCGGGCTGAACGCGCCATAGGCGGTCAGGACACGGTCCCGAGCCTCATCCCATGGGATGATCTGATCGTCATCCTGCGGCAGCGGCGCGTTCCGATCCCAATGCTGCAACTTCGGCAGCCCCAGCCACCGCGCTTTCATGCTGTAATAGCGATGCGCCAACCGCGGATAGGAACCCTGGACCGCGCTCACCAGTGCGTCCACGACCTCATCTTCCACCATGTTGGAGCGGTTGCGGTAGCTGCCCGGGCGAGGAAAGTGCCGCCACGTGTCGATGATCTCCTTGTCCTTGGCCAAGGTGTTGGTGATCAGCGAAAACAGCCGCAAATTCTGGTTGAACGCCTCGCCTGTGGCCTTGCCGGCGGCCTCTCGCACAGACCGATCCCGGTCGGACATCTTGTTCAGCACGCCACTGATGGTCAGGTCCTCCCCGCCCAGGGGAACCCGCATCGCCGCGATCGTCTCGTCGAACAGCCGGTTCCAGGCGGAATGGCCAGTGATTTCCTTCTCGTGCAGCAGCTTTTCCAGATCGTCCGCCAACTGATGTGGGCGAAACACGCGCAGGTCGCGCAGCCACGGCCGATATCGAGCCAGTGCCGGGTCCGCCAGTTTGCGATCCAACACCGCGTCGTCCAAACGGTTCATCTCCAACGTGAAGAACAGCAGATCGCTGCTGATGGTCGTCACCCGTTCGTTCACCGTCTGGTAGAACTGCGCGATCACCGGATCGGTCGAATCGCCCGCGAACAACAGGCTGGCATAGGACGCCAGACGGCCCAGGATTTCCTCGATCCGCTCGAACTCCGCGATCGCCGCTGCCAGGGCGGCGCCGGGCAAGGTGGCGAGCTTGCCGGCATATGTCGTGGAGAACGCCTTGGCCTGCGCCGCGGATCGCTCAAAATCGGCGGTGACGGCTGGGCTGTCGGGCGAGGGGTAAAGATCGGACAGATCCCAGGCCGGCAGGGGGTCGGCGGCGGCTACGGCCAGGCTGGTCTCGGACATCGGGCGCTGATCCTTGGACTGCTGCAATCTCTCTGCATGTAAGGTAGGAATACCATCCGTCAA
>CAMBXJ010000516.1 GCA_945871455.1 Asaia bogorensis | reverse complement strand
GCGGGTTCGGCGCGCCCATTGACCTGACCAACGTCGCGAACGGCACCGGCGGCTTTGCGATCTTCGGACAGGATGCCGATGACTATTCCGGGTTCTCGGTTGCCTCGGCGGGCGACATCAACGGCGACGGGTTCGACGATCTCATCATTGGGGCACCCCATGCGGACGCGGGGGGGAATGCCAAGTCCTCCGCCGGTGACAGCTACGTCATCTTCGGCCGCGACTTCACCAACACAGTCACCCATGTCGGAACCTCGGCATCGCAAACCCTGACCGGCAGCACCGCCGCCGATGACATGGTCGCCGGCCTCGGCGACGATACCGTGCTCGGCAACGGCGGCGCCGACGTGTTGATCGGCGGCGGCGGCAACGACGTCCTCAAGGTCGCTGATCTTGGTTTCCTGCGCCTCGACGGTGGCTCCGGCGCCGACACGCTGGCCCTGTCCGGCTCGGCCGTGACGCTCGACCTGTCCACCATCGCCAACACCCGCATCCAGAACATCGAGGCCATCGACCTCACCGGCACCGGCAACAACACGCTGAAGCTGTCTCAACTGGAGGTGCTGAACCTCTCCACCACCTCCAACACGCTGAAAGTGGACGGCAACGCCGGCGATACCGTCGACACCGGCGCGGAATTCTGGACCAACGCCGGAACGTCGGGCGGCTACACAATGTTCTCCCGTGCCCAGGCCAGCCTGGAGGTGAGTGCCAACGTCGCCGTGCTTTGCTTCCGCGCCGGCACCCATATCGCGACTCCTGATGGAACGGCAGCGGTCGAACACCTGCGAGAAGGCGACATGGTGAACACCCACGCCGGCAAGCCGCGTCCCATCGTCTGGATCGGCCAGCGGCACGTCGACTGCCAGCATCACCCCGAGCCGAAGAAGGTCTGGCCCGTGCGGATCGTTGCCGGTGCGTTCGGCCGAGGGCAGCCCCAGACCGATCTCTTTCTGTCCCCGGATCACGCGATCTTCTTCAATGGCGTGCTGATCCCGGTAAAACACCTGATCGACGGCAACAGCATTACGCAAGTCGAGACCGATGAGGTAACCTACTACCACGTCGAACTGGCCAGCCATGACATCCTGTTGGCGGAAGGATTGCCTGTCGAATCCTACCTCGACACGGGAGACCGCGACAGTTTCTCCAACGGCGGGCCGTTTGTTCGGCTGTTTCCGGCATTCGGATCGGAGCGCGATGCCAATTTGAACTGGGAGGCAAATGGCTTCGCACCTCTGGTCGTCACCGGTCCGGCCGTCGATGCGGCGCGTGCCGTGGTGCGGCATCGGACCGAAGCGCGGCGCTGTCATGGCGCACTCGGTCAACCGGACCTGGGGTTGGCTGCTGGTTGAGAGCCAACGGCGACGCCGCTCGGCCGAGCGGGCACATCGGGGTGGATTGGGCGCCCCAAACCCCGATGGGGCGTCCGATGATGCGCCGGACGCCGTCGGTGGGGTCGAGCAAGGCCGCGTCTCTCGGTGGCGACGGTCCCGCCGATCGCCATGGTCATCAGGCGACGCGGTCTCGGAAATTTGACCGTTCTTGAAATAAGAACATTTCCCCGCGACAGGTTAACGACCGGAAAAAGCAACAATACCCCCCGAATCCCGCGCCTGATCGTAACGATACCCCCCTTGATCCGCGCCTGACCGGAATGGAAGACGGCGACGCCGAAACTTAAAGTAGAATCTGAAGAAGCCGAATAAATCCTGGTATTCCAACGATCTGCCGCCCGAAGCTCCGACGCGCCGGCAACATCGGCGGTTGTGCCAAAATCACAGCCTGGGCGCGTATCAATAATGACGCAAATTCGTTAACCATAATGGTTAACGCTGGCTTACCCGTCGATCGAGCAGGAATTTTCGCCAAAAACGGCCGAAAACCAAGCTTCTATTGGTTTAGTCTTGCCGCGAACATGGTGGCCGACCTACCACTGAAAGCAAACTTTGGATACCGGACAACCCATCGATGCTCGCTGTGCCGCGCTTTCGTCGCCCCTTCCACCACCCTGCAAACCCTGCTCGGCGCGCCAAATCAGCACACCAACATGCGAAAATCGTGCGCGGACGCGCCGGAGAAGCCGAACTGGGGGGAGGGGGCAGCAAATGCCGGGAGAGGTGTCGCCATCATGGCGTCCAAGGGACGCGCAAAGGGAACAGGGGCGGACGCCAAGCAGCAAGTCCGGTGGCGGTCCGCCCATCCGGTCTCGGGACAAATACCGACGCTCCGCTGGGGGCAAATACCGACGCTCCGGATGCGCGCGCGGTCTCCGGCACCCCAGTGCCCCACGTCGTTGATATTGAGGACTGGTTGTCGCCGCTGCTATCGGTTCGACCAGCGCCAGACGTCGGATACCAGGTTCCTGGGCATGACCGCCAAACCCATCTGCCCGATTGCGGATGCCGGCCGAACCGGCATGATAGGCCACGCCCATCCAGGGCAGACCTCAGGAGAGCGGAAGCATGAAACCGATCGTCGCCGTGATCGCGCCCGGCATGATGGGCAGCGTCGTCGCCAAACGCCTGACCGACAATGGAATAGAGGTCCGGACCTCCCTCGCCGGCCGCAGCGCCGCCACCGTGGACCGAGCCAAGGCGGCCGGCATGGTGGATGCCTCCGACACCCAGATCGCCGCCTCCGACATCATCCTTTCGATCCTGCCGCCCGGCGATGCCCTGGCCCTGGCCGAACGTCTGGCGCCCGCCTTGCGTGCGGCCGCCAAAAAGCCGGTCTATGTGGACTGCAACGCCATCGCCCCGGAAACGGTCCTGCACGTCGCGCGGGTGATCGAGGAAACCGGGTCGATCTTCGTCGATGGTGGCATCATCGGCCCGCCACCGGAACCGGACTCCAAGAACACCCGCATCTATCTGTCCGGGCCGGATGCACCCAAGGCCGCGGTGCTGACCCAATACGGGCTGAGCATGCCGATCCAGCCGGGGCCGATCGGAGCGGCTTCGGCCATGAAGATGTCCTATGCCGGCATCACCAAGGGCTTCACCGCATTGGGCTGCGCCATGATGCTGGC
>CAMBXJ010000515.1 GCA_945871455.1 Asaia bogorensis | reverse complement strand
GCACGCGCGGGACAATATCCGCGCCAATTCCGTCCACCCCGGCATGATGCCGGCGATGCTCACCTCGGGTCGGACGGCCGATCCGGCCACCCGCGAACGCCGCCTGAGCGTCGTGCCGATGCGCCGAGCGGGAAAGGTGGATGAGGTGGCCTACGCGGTGCTGTTTCTGGCGTCAGACGAATCGTCCTACATCACCGGCTCGGAAATTCACGTGGATGGCGGCGCCATCGCCATCTGATCGGTTCGGAACGCGCGAAAGGTCATGGCCACGACATATCGGATTGCCGCATGGACCGTCGCGTTGGCGACGATCGAGGAGGCGTCGTGGCCGCGTCTGCTCGATCTGCTCGACACCGCCGAACGCGACCGGGCGGCCCGGTTCGTGTTCGAGCGGCATCGACGCCAGCACATCGCCGCCCATGCGCTGAAACGCCTGATGCTGTCGGCGATGGCTGGCGCCCCGCCGCGAAGCTGGACGTTCGAGGCCCCGTCCGGCGGCAAGCCCAGGGTCGTCACGCCCGCCGTTGGTCCCGGGCCTGGCCCGCACTTCAACATCTCCCATTGCGATGGGTTGGTGGCCTGCGCCATCAGCGACGATCTGGAACTGGGCGTCGATGTCGAGCCGGTCGGACGTAAGGCACCGTTGGATCTGGCTCGCACCTATTTCGCGCCTGAAGAGGAACGCTGGCTCACCGGTCTTCCACGGGCGGAGCAGCCGTTGGGATTCCTGCGCCTGTGGACGTTGAAGGAGGCCTACATCAAGGCGACAGGGCTTGGTCTGGCGCAGCCCCTGCACGACTTCGCTTTCGCCTTCGATCCACTCCGCGTTCTGTTCCACGATCCCGCGCTCGGCGATCCGCGTGCCTGGCGGTTCGAACAGCGTCAGGTCGGAGACCATCTGCTCGCGCTGGGGTGGCGGGACGGCGAACGGGTAACGGCGGTCGCCTACCGGGACGTGTCGCTGGAAACGCTCCTGTCAGAGATGTCGATCGGATTGTAACAGTCAAAGGCCACGGGGTTGTTGCCCCGTCACCCGTCTTCTGCCAGAAAGCATGCGACAGCGGGTGGGTAAAAGTGATGGATACGGGTTTCTTTTTCGAGGACCTCCAGATCGGTCAGAGCGCCAGTCTCGGCAAGACAATCTCCGAGGCCGATATCCTGATGTTCGCGGCCGTCAGCCTGGATACCAATCCCATCCATGTCGATGCCGAGGCCGCGAAGCAATCAATCTTCGGCGAACGCATCGCCCACGGCATGCTCTCCGCATCCCTGATCTCCGCCCTGCTCGGCACCCGCCTGCCTGGCCCTGGCGCCATCTACATGCGCCAGAGCCTGCGGTTTGTGGGGCCGGTGCGGATCGGCGATACGGTCCGGGCAACGGTGGAGGTGATTTCGCTCCATCCCGAGAAAAAGCGCGCCACCTTGAAGACAACCTGCATGGTCGGCGACGAACTGGTCATCGAGGGCGAGGCCTATGTTCAGGTCCCGTCGCGCGCGTGACGTTCAAGCGGCGGAGATTGCATGGCACATCCTGATCCCCGCCGCGGATCGGCCCCCCGCATGGCGGACAGGCTTTGGCGAGGCGCGACAATAACGGCCGAGTATGGCGCGTGGCCTGCTTGCGCCGTCATGGCCCGCGCAGGCAGGCCATCCACGACTTTGCTGACATCAACACCGCAAGTCGTGGATGGCGGGTCTCCACCCGCCATGACGTGGAGAGGCCCCTGCTCAACACCAAATGCAGCCGTTATTGGTGCGCGCTGCCTGGTGGGCCAGGCCGTAGCCGCACATGGCCCCTTGGAACGGCGCGGCGCCTTCCGCCGCACATTGGCCTGCCTCGGCGTGTTGAGCATCGCGGCCTGCGCGGTCGGGCCGGACTACAAGGCGCCTGAATTGCCGGAAAAGGCGGGCTTCACCAGTTCGCCCCTGCCGGCACGGACCGCCGCGACCAACACCCCGGGCGGCGCCGCGCAAGGGTTCGTGGAAGGGCGCGATATTCCGAACGATTGGTGGACGGTCTTTCGCTCCAAACCGCTCAGCGACCTGATCGCACAAGCGCTGGCCGCCAATCCGAATCTGGATGCCGCGAAGGCGACCTTGCGCCAGGCCCAGGAGAATGCCCGCGCGTCTCGCAGCGGGATGTTTCCCTCGCTCAGTGCCCGGGCGTCGCAAACGACTGTCGGATTTTCCGCGGCCTCGATCGGGCAAACCTATACCGAGGTCTTTACGCTCAGTACCGCGATGCTCAGCGTGTCCTATCCGCTCGATGTGTTCGGCGGCACGCGCCGGCAGATCGAAGCCGCGGAAGCCCAGGCGGAGTATCAGCGTTTCCAGCTAGAGGCATCCTATCTCACCATCAGCTCGAACATCGTCGTCACGGCCATCCAGGAGGCATCGTTACGGCGACAGATTATCGAGACCGAGAAGATCATCGATAGCAAGCGGCGTATCCTGCGGCTTGTTCAGCGCCAGTTCGACCTGGGCGGCGCATCCGGATCGGATGTCACGACCCAGGCGGCCGCCCTGGCCCAGGCGGAGGCCGGTTTGCCGCCGCTGCGGCGCAATCTGGCCCAGTTGCGCGATCAGTTGAACCTGCTGGCCGGGCGGTTTCCCAATGACACCTCCCTGCCGAAATTCGATCTGGAAGAACTCAGCCTGCCAGAGGAACTGCCGGTCAGCCTGCCGTCGGCCCTGCTGGATCAGCGCCCCGATATCCGGTCCGCGGCTGCCCAGTTGCGTGCCGCCACCGCTCAGGTCGGCGTGGCGATCGCCAACATGCTGCCGCAGATATCGCTCAGCGGCAGTTACGGCAGGCTAACGTTGGGGAACCTGATGCAGCCGGGCTCTATCATCTGGGATTACGGTGCCAGTCTGTCGCAGCCGTTGTTCCAGGGCGGCAAGCTGCTGCACCAGCGGCGCGGCGCCGATGCCGGGCTGGATGCCGCCGTGGCCCAATATCGCGCCACCGTGCTCGGCGCCTTCCAGAACGTCGCCGATGCCTTGAACACGTTGCAGATCGATGCCGATGCCGTTGCCGCCCAATA
>CAMBXJ010000514.1 GCA_945871455.1 Asaia bogorensis | reverse complement strand
GTGTTGGGTTTCATGGCCGAGGCGCCCCAGACCTTGTGCAGCGAGTAAGCGGCACGAGCATCGTAATAAGTCAGGACATGCGTGTTAAACGTCGCGCGCAGCCCCGTGCCGGGGAAAATCGCCGGGCCGAATTCGCCGGCCAGATAGGTTCCACGAATCGCCTCACGGATTGAGCCGAGCCACGGTTCATTATACCATCCGGCCCTGGCGGCATCCCAGGTGTCGTAATTCATGATGAGATTTCGGGCGTTGTCGGCCACGGCCGCCTTCAGCGCCGCCGCGTACGCGCCGGCGTTTTGCGTGTTGATCTTACCGCTATTGATCGCTTTTTGCCAGGGCGGATCGACCGGCTTCGGCAGCGGCGCCGCCGGCCAAGCGTGGCTCAGGGTGAACAACGGCCCCGTATAGACTGATTTCGGCGGCACGGCCCCATTATTATCCTGATACGGCTTCGCCGCCGGCGCGGCGGCCGCCAACCGTGCGACATCGGGACGGTGCGGTGTCTGCCCGTTGGCCTGATGCGGCGGACCAGGCAAGGTGGGCACAAGAAGCAGCGCGAGGGCGGCCAAATGACTGTATTTCATGGTATTTCCTCCGGCGTTTAGCACGCACGTCCCCAAAGGCCCGTCAGTTTGGATTTATATTTTGACGTGGCGAGCCCGCACGAGGCTAAACTCACGCGCCAAGTACCCTGGGCGGAACGTATCCGCATGTCAACATCTGCGACACACAATCATTAACCATTCCTGGGAAGTACGATATAATATTGTGCCAGACGTGATAATATCGTGCCAGACGTGGGAATCTAGACATAAAACTCCAAAAATCGGCGATTTTCGGCTAAGTCCGACAGGCTGCTAGAGCGGTTTCACGCTGACTGGAAACGGCAAACCGCTCTAGCTCTTTGTTTGATCGCATGATTCACGCACTGTTACGGTCCGCTCAGCACGATCATGCCCTACCTTCCAAGCCGCTCCACCACCACATCGAACGTGATCAGCACGGCATTCTGACCGCGCGCCAAAACCCCGTCCGAGACCTGTCCGGCCATATCCACCACCGCCAGATCCAAGGTGGCCACCCCGTCCCGCACCACACCGCCCCGCACGAAAACCTCGGTCGCCAGATCCTCCACGACCCGCCCATCGGCGAAACGCGCACCGACCAGGGACCCCAGGCTGCCGCGAACGACCGCATCGGACCACCCCCTGGCCGAGGCGATCGCCTCCACCGCCAGGGTCACATCCTGGTTCGGTCGCACCCGCGCCATCACCGCACCGGCCCCGCTGCTGGGCGCCCCTTTCACGCCGAACAGGGTGAAATTGGTCTCCGCATCGAACGCCGTTTCTACCCGGATGTCGCGAAATCCCCAGGCCGTGGCGGACCCGCCCGAGGCCAGGCCCGTCTCTCGGTTCAGGATATGTCCGCCCCGCCGCGATCCGTCCGGCTCGATCCATACCGCGTGGCAATGCAGAAACGGCGACCCGTCCGCCCAACCAAAGGTCAGATTGCCGCGTTCCAACCGCGTGACGCCAACGGGGGCCACCGGCGCGGTGAAATAGGCGACATGCGAGGCATCGTCCGGCGGTCCGGGCATTACGTAACGGAACGGGCTCAGCGCCAGGTCTTCCACCACCACGGTGCCACCCTGGAACCCGGCCGCGACCATCGGTCCCGTGACCGCGTCGTGCAATGTCACGCCCGCGCGAAGGTCGAACGACATCCGTTCCGCCGCCCCGCTCGCCATTTCCACCCGCGGGAACCCCAACGGTCCCGGCTGTCGCAGAACCCGCATCATCGTCCCACCGCATAACCCTGCATGCCGCGCGGGTTGGCGCCGGCGAACATCTGCCCGTCCGGCTCCAGACGAGCGCCCGACAACCGGCCTTCGCTCCAGTCCTCGCCCATCGACGCGACATGCCCGCGCGCTTGCAGGTCGGCCAGCACGGACGGGGCGAACCGCCCCTCCAGCACCAACTTGCCGGGGCGCGCAACGCGAGGCCAGAAGCTGGACGGCCAGTGTTCGGAATGGAAAGAGGGCAGGTCGATCGCCTGTTGGATGCCCAACCTGTGATGGACCATGCGCAGGAACATGATCGCCGACCACTGGTCCTGCTGTTCGCCCCCCGGCGTCCCGAACGCCATCCAGGCCTTGCCGTTCCGCAACGCCATGCTCGGCGACAAGGTGGTCCGAGGCCGTTTCCCGGGCGCCAGGCTGTTCGGCAATCCGGGGCGCAGCCAGAACATCTGGCCTCGACTGCCCAGCGGAAACCCAAGCTCCGGGATCACCGGGGAAGATTGCAGCCAGCCGGCAGATGGCGTGGCGCTGACCATGTTGCCGAACCGGTCGATAACGTCGATGTGGCAGGTATCGCCCGACGACGCGCCCAGGCGAGCGACCGTCGGTTCGCCGCTGCCGGCAATATCGCCGGACAGCAGGGCGGCACGGTCGGCGGCATGGTGATCGACCACGGCGGCGTAGCCCGGCACGCTGCCCGGCCGCAGGTCCATGGACGCGGCCTGTCCGATCAGCGCCCGCCGGTCCGCGTTGTAGGCATCCGACAGCAGCGCCTCCATCGGCACGGAGGCGAACAGCGGGTCGCCGTAATAAGCCTCGCGGTCGGCGAAGGCGAGCTTCATGGCTTCCGCCACCACATGCACGAAATCCGCGCCGACCGGGTCCATCGCGCCGATATCGACGCCTTTCAGCAGCGCCAGCATCTGCAACATGACCGGCCCCTGGCTCCACGGGCCGCATTTGAGGACAGTGTGCTCGCCATAGTCATAGGTCAGGGGCGGCTCGACCGTCGCCGACCAGCGCGCCATGTCGTCGCCGGTCAGCAGTCCGCGGTGCCGGCGGCCGGAGACGTCCAGGATTTCGTTGCCGCGGAAGAAGCGGTCCACCGCATCCGCCACGAAGCCGCAATACCAGGCGCCACGCGCCGCATCGATGCGCGCTTCCCGAGAGCCGCCGACGGCCTCCCGGCACACGCGTTCATAGGTATCGGCCAGGGCCGGGCGGCGCAGCAGCGATCCGGGCACCGGCACCTTGCCGCCAGG
>CAMBXJ010000513.1 GCA_945871455.1 Asaia bogorensis | reverse complement strand
TCGGACTTTGCCAATGGCCGCGCGACGGCGCTTTATGAAGCATATCAGGCCCGTCTGCGCGTTCTGAACGCGGCCGATTTCGGCGACCTGATGCTGCATATGGTCGAGATCCTGCTCGCGCAGCCGGAGGTACTGGCCCAGTACCACCGCGCCTTTCGGTATATCCTGGTGGACGAATACCAGGACACCAACCTGGTCCAATATTACTGGCTGCGCTTGTTGGCGCAGGGTCACAAGAACATCTGCTGCGTGGGGGACGACGACCAGTCAATCTATTCCTGGCGCGGCGCGGAGGTGGAAAACATCCTTCGGTTCGAGAAAGACTTCGAGGGTGCTCGCATCGTCCGGCTGGAAGCCAATTATCGCTCGACCGCCAATATCCTGGCCGCCGCATCGGGGTTGATCGCGCATAATGAAGGTCGGCTGGGAAAGACGCTGCGCCCTGGTCGGGCCGATGCGCAGCAGGGGGAAAAGGTCAGTGTCGTCGGCGTGTGGGACTCCGATGAGGAAGCCCGCATGGTGGGCGACAAGATCGAGTCGCTGCGCCGGTCCGGGGAATCGTTGGACGAAATGGCGATCCTGGTCCGCGCCGGCTTCCAGACCCGCTCCTTCGAGGAACGGTTGATCGTCCTCGGCGTGCCCTATCGCGTGGTCGGCGGGTTACGATTCTACGAGCGACAGGAAATCCGCGACGCAATCGCCTATCTGCGCGCGACCGTACGCCCAGCCGACGATCTGGCGTTCGAGCGGATCGTGAACGTCCCGCGGCGCGGCATCGGCGACGTGGCGATGCGGGCGATGCACGACACATCCCGGGCGGAGGGGATTCCCCTGGCCGCCGCCGCCGCCCTGCTGCATCAGCGAGGCGCCTTGAAGGGCAAGGTCCGGGACGGAATCGGCGAGTTGCTGCAAGGCCTGATGCGCTGGCGCGATGCCCTGCCCGGGAAGGGCCATGTCGTGGTCGCCGGGATGATCCTGGACGAAAGCGGCTATACCGAGATGTGGCAGCAGGACAAGTCGGTCGAGGCCCCCGGAAGGCTGGAAAACCTGAAGGAACTGGTCCGCGCGCTGGCCGATTTCGAGACCTTGGAAGGCTTCCTCGATCACGTCTCCCTGGTCATGGAAAACGAGGAAAATGCCCAGGGCGCCCGGGTCAGCCTGATGACCCTGCACGGCGCCAAGGGGCTGGAATTCGACACGGTTTTCCTGCCGGGATGGGAGGAAGGCGTGTTCCCCAACCAACGCTCCATGGATGAAGGCGGCGCCAAGGGGTTGGAAGAAGAACGTCGGCTTGCCTATGTCGGCCTGACCCGCGCCCGCCAGCGCGCGATCGTCAGCCATGCCGACAACCGGCGCATCTACGGCAATTGGCAGCGCAGCATCCCCAGTCGATTCCTGGAGGAATTGCCGGACGATGAGGTGGAGGTGACCGGGTCGGCCAGCCTCGCGCGCGACTCCAGGATCGCCGCCGCCACCTCATTTTCCGGCCAGTTTCCTCTGGTCGCGCGTCGAACCAGGGTGATCGAGGCATGGGAACAGCCGGCGCGTCCGGCGCGTCCGGATGCGATCCCGGTGGGAACCCGCGTGTTCCACCAGAAATTCGGCCACGGCACGGTCACCGCGGTCGATGACGACAAACTGGATGTCGCCTTCGACAAGGCGGGCGACAAACGCGTGCTGGATCGGTTTGTGGAGAAGGCGGGATGACCGTTCGGCGTGCGGTCAACCTGGAAACCGTCTTCGTCACGGTGCCCGAAGGTGCGTTGGAAGCCTATGAGGCCGCGCTGTCCAGCGCCTGCGACACGGTCGGCTTCTTCCGCGACAACGTCACCGGCGACTGGCGGGTGGAAGGCGTCAAGCAGATCGGCGCCCAGGATTCGGAACTGACGGGCGCGCTGGCCTTGGCCGCGATGCTCAGCGGCGTTGCGGTCCCTCTGGAGCGCACCGCAACCGCGGCGGATGGCTGGCTCGCCCGAACCTATGCTTCATTCCCGGAGCAGTTGATTGGTCAGCGCATTGCCGTTCGGGGCACGCACCTGACCGGACCACACAAGCCCGGGCGGCTGACCTTGACCTTGGACGCCGGCCTGGCCTTCGGTTCCGGCGAGCATGGGTCGACCCGTGGCTGCCTGGTCGCGTTGGAACATGTGGTGCGGCGGCGGCCACGTCGTATTCTGGATATGGGCACCGGGTCCGGCATTCTGGCGATGGCCGCTGCCGGACTGCTGCGCCGCAAGGTGCTGGCAACCGATATCGAGGCGTGGTCGGTGCGTGTGACACACGACAACGCGGCGATGAACGGCCTGGCGCATCTGGTTCAGGCAAGATTGGCGGACGGCTGGCTGGCCCCCGCGGTTCGCGCCGGCGGTCCCTACGACCTGGTGTTCGCCAACATCCTTGCTCGGCCGCTCTGCGGCATGGCGAAGGACCTGGCCGAGCACCTGGCACCGGGCGGGACGGCGATTTTGGCCGGCTTGCTGGCCAATCAGGCACGGTGGGTGTTGGCGGCGCATCGGCGGCAGGGGTTGCGGCTGGAACGGATGCTGCCGCAAGGGCCTTGGACAACGATTGTGGTGCGCAAATAGGCAGTTGGTGGAGTGGGGCAGGCCCGAGTCCGCCCCTCGCATTCAATCGGTTCGGATCAGACGTCGGCGCCGCGCGCGGCGATCCTATCCCGGTTGAACTCCGGGGTGAACACACGTTGTAGATCGCCGCGGTTCAGTCCGATATCCGCCAGATCGCGCTCCGACATGGACGCCAGTTCGGCGGCCTGATCTTGCATCCGGTTCCACGTGACGAAGGCCGCATACCGATCGGCGACCCATCCAAGCAGACCGACCTTTTGCGCGGTTGCCGGCAGGGTGCGCAGGTTTGGCTCTTCCGCGCTGGCGTCGATATAGGTCAGGTTCGGAGCGGCGAAGGTCAAATGGCTCTTGGCGATAGGGGCACTCATGGTTCTAGATCCAATCATCAAACCCGGATCCAACGCGACGTCTGGTGGCGGGGCGCCCCGGATTTGTGCAGTGCAACATAGGGATGGAGCGGTCTGTGGATAAGCGACAAATCCCTGCCGCAGCCATGCGT
>CAMBXJ010000512.1 GCA_945871455.1 Asaia bogorensis | reverse complement strand
TCCTCGGTCAGCGGCACGACGATCACATTCGGATAATTCGGCGCGAACAGCCCGTCATCTTCCACCACGACAGCGGGTCGAAGTTTGTTTGATTCCTTCGGCAACGCCCCGCCCCGCCAATCGACAATGACGATCGTGCCGGCCTTGAATCGCTCCACCTATCGTCCCGGCCGATCTGGGGTCGCCCAGTCCTCCGCGAACGCTCGGGCATCCGGGTCCGTAGCAATATGGTGCGCGACGGCCTCACTCTGGGCACGGATCCGAGCGCGCCGGACATCGCGGGCCGCGAGGCGGGCCAGTTCCCGCAGATAGGTCGCGAGGCCAATTCCTTGGGCGCGGGCAGCCGTTTCCAGTGTTTCGCGGACATCCGGATCAAGACGGATCGAAATGGGCGTGGGCATGGCGGCACTCGCGTCGTGTGCACATATATGCAGTGCGAATGCGTAGTGCTGTCCAGTGACAACCACCGCGCGCGCCGCCAATGGCCCTTCGCCTCGAAACTGGCCCCCAGACAGATCTCCGAAGTCCTCTATTGAAACGCGCCTACCTGGGATATCCCTATAGGATATCCTCCGCAGTCCCGACCATGACCCGCACCACGCTCTTCCAAACCAACCGATCCCAGGCCGTTCGACTACCGAAAGACGTGGCCTTCCCACCCGGGGTCAAGGACGTCGCCATCATCCGCGACGGCCCACGTCGCGTGATCACCCCGGCAAACGCCATCTGGGACGATTTCTTCGACCAGCCAGGCATCGACCTTCCCGACCGGGACCAACCCCAGACCCAGGTCCGCGACCCACTCTGATGCTCCGCTATATGCTGCATACCAATCCGAGCATCCGGGTCCTGCGCGATCGCCCCCACGCGGCCCGCCTCCGCTTCAATCAGGCAGCCGACGGCCTGTGCATCTCCACTATCGTTCTGACCGAACTGCTGCTCGGCGCCGCGAAATCCGCCAGCCCCACCGACAACCGCCGCTCGGTCGAGGCTTTGGTCGCGCGCCTGATTGTCGTGGCGTTCGATGACAACGCCGCCGCCCATGCCGCCGAAATCCGGGCAACCTTGGAACGCCAGGGCCAACCGATCGGCGGCTATGACGTGCTCATCGCCGGCCACGCCCGCAGTCGCGGCCTGGTCCTGATCACGGAAAACCTGAAAGAGTTTAACCGCGTGGACGAACTACGATCCGAGGATTGGCTCGCCGGGACCTGATATCGCCCGCTGCATCCCACTCCGGTTGAACCAACCCCTCCCCCCCGGTATGTTCCATCTCCGCACTCTCCCAGCCAAGGAACCCACCGCGCAATGTCGCTTGACCCCGCGACCATCCGCCGCATCGCCAGCCTCGCCCGCATCCGGGTGGAGGAGCATGAGGTCGAGACCCTGCAAACCGAACTCAACGGCATCCTGGGCTGGATCGAGCAACTGAATGAAGTCAACGTCGACGGCGTCGAACCGCTGACCGGCGGCGCGCGCATGGCGATGAAGATGCGTGACGACGTGGTGACCGATGGCGGCTATGCGGAGAAGGTGCTGGCCAACGCACCCGACCGCAATGGCGATTTCTACGCGGTGCCGAAGGTGGTCGAATGACCCAGCTTACCGACCTGACCATCGTCGAGGCCCGCGACGGGCTGCGGGCGAAGCGGTTCACCGCGGAAGACCTGACGCTCGCGCATCTGAACGCGATCGAGGCGTTGAATCCGCGCCTGAACGCCTTCATCACCGTCAGCCACAGCCAGGCGATGGAGCAGGCGCGCGCGGCGGACAGGGCCATTGCGGCGGGGGAACAGCGGGCGCTGACCGGGATTCCGCTCGCGATCAAGGACCTGTTCTGCACGGCGGGCGTGCGCACCACGGCGGGCAGCCGGATTCTGGAATCGTTCGTGCCGCCCTATGAGAGTTCCGTGACCGCGAACCTGCTGCGCGATGGCGCGGTGTTCCTGGGCAAGTCGAACCTGGATGAGTTCGCGATGGGCTCGTCCAACATGACTTCGGCCTACGGTCCGGTGGAAAACCCGTGGAAGCGGCGCCAGGACGCGAATGCGGTGCTGGTGCCAGGCGGGTCCTCCGGCGGGTCGGCGGCGGCGGTGGCGGCGCGGTTGGCGATGGGGGCGACGGGGACGGATACGGGCGGGTCGATCCGTCAGCCGGCGTCGTTTTGCGGGCTTGTTGGGGTAAAGCCGACCTATGGGCGGTGTTCTCGGTGGGGGGTGGTGGCGTTCGCGAGTTCGCTGGACCATCCGGGGCCGTTTTCGCGCACGGTGCGGGATGGAGCGATTTTGCTGGGATCAATGGCCGGGCATGATCCGAAGGATTCCACCAGCGCCGACGTGCCGGTGCCGGATTATGAGGCGGCGTGCGCGCGCGGGGTGAAGGGGCTGCGGATCGGGGTGCCGATGGAATATCGCTCGGACGGGATGCCCGGCGAGATCGAGGCGCTGTGGCGGCAAGGCCTGGACTGGCTGCGGGCAGCGGGGGCGGAGATTGTCGACGTGTCGTTGCCGCATACGAAATATGGGCTGGCGACGTATTACATCGTGGCGCCGGCGGAAGCGTCGTCCAACCTGGCGCGTTACGACGGGGTCCGGTTTGGGTTGCGCCGGGATGGCGAGGATTTGCGCGACCTGTATGAGCGCACCCGGGCCGAGGGGTTCGGGACGGAAGTGCGCCGGCGCGTGATGATCGGCACATATGTGCTGAGTGCCGGGTATTACGACGCGTATTACCTGCGGGCACAGAAGATCCGGGCGCTGATCCTGAAGGATTTCACCGATGTGTTTGCCCATGTGGATGCGCTGCTGACACCGACGGCGCCGTCGGCGGCGTTCGCGCAGGGGGAGAACATGGATGACCCCATCAAGATGTATCTGAACGACGTGTTCACGGTGCCGGCGAATCTGGCGGGTGTGCCGGCGATTTCCATCCCCTCGGGGCTGGACGCCAACGGATTGCCGCTGGGGTTGCAGGTGATCGGGAAAGTGTTCGACGAGGAGACGGTGTTCGCGGTTGCGGCGGAGGTCGAACGGGCGGCCGGGTTTACCGCGCTGCCGCGTATTCGGGCGGGAGGTTGAGGCAATGGCATACGCGATCGAAGGCA
>CAMBXJ010000511.1 GCA_945871455.1 Asaia bogorensis | reverse complement strand
GCGAGCGGCGTTGCCGCCGGAAGTCCTGCTGGTGCTGGATTCCGCCTATGCGGAATACGTGACTCGGGATGACTACGACGCGGGGGTGAGGCTGGTGGATGCCACCAACAACACGGTTATGACCCGCACATTCTCAAAAGTATTCGGTTTGGGCGGGATGCGGATCGGCTGGTGCTACGCGCCACCGGCCGTGGTCGACGTGCTGAACCGGGTGCGCGGGCCGTTCAATGTCTCGGTCGCGGCGCAGGACGCGGCGATCGCGGCGCTGTTCGAACCCGGCTGGGTGGAAATGAGCCGATCCCATAACACGGAATGGCGGCCGAAACTGACAGCCGGATTGCAAGCCGCTGGGATCAAGGTCTGGCCCAGCGAGGGGAATTTCGTGCTCGCGGATTTTGGCACGGTGGACGGGGCGAATGCCGCGGACGCCTTCCTGCGGTCCCGCGGGATCATCGTTCGCAAGGTCGCGGGATACGGATTGCCGCATTGCCTGCGAATCACCGTCGGCCCGGCGGAAGAACTGGTGCAAGTGATCGACACCCTGACCGAATTCATGCGCGTAACCCCGGCGACCGCCAACGAGGCATCCCGTGGCTGAGCCGCTGTTCGAGCGCATCGCGTTCCTGGGGATCGGCCTGATCGGCTCCTCCGTTGCCCGCATCGCGCGGGAACGGGGCGATCTGGCGCGGGAAATCGTGGTCAACGCCCGCACCCAGAAGACGCTGGACCGGGTGATGGAGCTGGGCTTTGCCGACCGGGTGGAACTGGATCCGGGCAAGGCGGTGGAAGGCGCGGATTGCGTCATGCTGTGCGCGCCGGTGGGGGCCTTCGCCGATCTCGCCGCCAAAATCGCGCCGCATCTGGCGCAGGGCGCCGTGCTGACGGATGTCGGGTCCACCAAGCAATCGGTGATCCGCGATGTCGGGCCGCTGATCCCGGCTGGGGTGCATTTCGTGCCGGCCCATCCGGTCGCGGGCACCGAATATTCGGGACCCGATTCGGGCTTCACCACCTTGTTTCAGGGTCGCTGGACCTTGGTAACGCCTCCCCCTGGCACGGATGAGGTTGCGGTCGAGAAAATCTCCGAGCTCTGGCGCCGCTGCGGCAGCATGGTGGAACGGATGGAGGCCGGCCATCATGATCGCGTGCTGGCGATCGTGTCGCATCTGCCGCATTTGATCGCCTTCACGATCTGTGGCACGGCTGACGATCTGGCCGATGAAAGCCGCCAGGAGGTGATCAATTTCGCCGCCTCCGGCTTCCGCGACTTTACCCGGATCGCCGCCAGCGACCCGGTGATGTGGCGCGACATCTTCCTGAACAACCGGGAAGCGGTGCTGGAGATGCTGCAACGCTTCATGGAAGACGCTCAGGGAATGGCACGCGCGATCCGTTGGGGCGATGCCGAATATATTGAGGGCATGGTGGAGCGCGGACGGAAGATCCGGCGGAGCCTGATCCAGCAGAAACAGGCGTAGCGGACCGGTCGGGGTGACTGTCTCAAATCAGCCGAAATCGCCTGCCGTGTGACCGGTATGGACACAAATCCGCCGCGGGGTTGAGATGCAGACATGACCGACATCATCAATGCCTTCGTCCCGGGTCCGCGCATTCACATCGACGGAACCCAGGGTGGCCCGCTCAGCGGCCTTACCTTCGCCGCCAAGGATCTGTTCGACGTGGCCGGTGTGCCGACCGGCGGTGGAAACCACGACTGGGCACGCGCAAACCCCGTCCCCACGCGGCACGCCTGGGCTGTGCAAACGCTGCTGGACGCCGGCGCCACCCTTGTCGGCAAAACCATCACCGACGAAGTCTCGCTCGGCATTCTGGGCGAGAATGCCTTTGACGGTACGCCACTCAACAGTAACGCGCCGGATCGGGTGCCCGGCGGTTCGTCGTCGGGTTCAGCCGCGGCCGTCGCGGCGGGTTTATGCGATACCGCGTTGGGCACCGACACCGGCGGTTCCGTGCGCGTTCCCGCCAGCTTCTGCGGGCTTTACGGAATCCGACCAACGCATGGACGGTTGAATGTAAGCGGCATGCTGCCGCAGGCCCCGAGTTCGGATACGACCGGTTGGTTTGCCCGCGACGCCGAAACCTTCGCACGTGTCTCGGCCGTACTGCTGGGTGAGACCCCTTCGACCCGCCTTCCCGACAGGTTGCTGATCGCCGTCGATGCGTTCGGGTTCGCCGATCCGAACGTCGCCGCGGCGCTACAGCATATGGTCGAACGTCTGATCCGGCTCATCGGTTCGGCTCGGGAAGAGGTCATGGCCCCACAGGGCCTTTCGGTCTGGGCGCGTGCGCAGCGCACCCTGCAACCCGTCGAGGCATGGAACACATTCCGCGATTGGGTCGAGCGCGATAACCCGCGCATGGCCTTCAGCGTCGCCCGCGGTCTGATCGCGGGTGCGCAGGTCCCGGCGGCCGACCACGCCTGGGCCGAGTTGATGCGACAGGAGGCGCGCGGTCGAATGGCGTATCTGCTGCCGCCGAACACCATCCTCTGCCTGCCGACCACGCCGTTTCCAGCGCCTGTCAAAGGGCTGCCCTTACCGGTTCTGACGCCGCTGCGAGATCGTATCACCTGTTTGTGCGCGCAAGGTGGCTTGGCCGGGGTGCCACAAGTCAACCTGCCCGGCGCGTCGGTCGATGGCGTCCCGATCGGGCTGTCGATCATTGGCGGGCGCGGCAGTGACGCCATGCTGATCGCCGTGGCACGGGCGATGGCCGCCAACGCATAAGGGCACGCCGTCGGCGACCAGCGTGCAAGATTGCATCCGCCGACCTGCTTGTGGGCGCTGAAGGACTTCTCGGATGGATACGGTTGAGATCACCTATCGAGATCGGACCCATGGCGCCTCGGAACGCATCAGACCAACAGATCCCGAGGAGGCACGAAGTCGCCTGAACACCGGCAACGCGATGTTTGCCACCTTGCTGCATGGACTGACCGATGCCGGGACTGTCCGGCGGCGTGTGGTCGATGTCGATGTGGAGGATCTGGGGATCACGGCCGGAGAATCTGAGGTCCCTCGCCATCGTCCCTTTGCCGCGGTTCTAGGCTGCTCGGATGCCAGGGTGCCGGTGGAGTTGGTCTTCA
>CAMBXJ010000510.1 GCA_945871455.1 Asaia bogorensis | reverse complement strand
TCGAACACACGTTCATAGCCGTAGTCATTGCCGCCGGCGGTCAGCGCCGCCGGATCCAGTGTCAGGGCCAGGGCGGCGATCGATTCCCGCTCGACGTTGGGGCGCAGGCGGATCAGCATCTCGGTGGCAAGATGCTGGCTGTCGGCGGCGGACCCGCCATTGCCGCAAAACATCAACTTGCCGCCCGCCCGCAGGCTGGTCTCGCAGGCATCCACCACGGCGACCACGGCATCGGCCAGCTCGGTGGCTATCCGCTGCTTCAATGCCGCCGATTTCAGCATCATCGCCGCAAAGCGCGCTGTCTCGGTCATCGGATTCCTGAACTCCATGGCAAGCCAAGCCCGCTTCTACACGGACCGGCGGGTCCATGCCACAGCCAGCTAACGGCGCAAGCCGCCCGATCGCACCGAACGAGCAATTTTTCATACGCGACGGGAGTCTTCGTATTCTACCCTAGGTTGCCCCCGTCCCCATCACGGCGGACGAACCTCCATCCGGACTGGACGCAAACGCGCCAAACCCATCAGTCCTCGACAACCTCATACAAATCCTCGGAATGCGGCGGGACGGTCAGGCCGGCCGCACTGGCGCTCAGCGCGCGCATCGCGTCGCTGTCTTTGAACCGGTCCAGATCGGCCAGACTGTCCCATACCGTGACCACCTGATAGGCGGGGCCGGCATCCGGCTTGTGCAGCCGCCAGATCCCCCGGCAACCGGGCTGGGCGCGCATGCCCGGAAACCCGATATCCCGCGTGTAAACCAGCCAATCCGCCACCCGCTCGGCTTTCACCCGCATCGTCAGCACGCGCACCAGCATGACAGGCCCCCCCTATTCGACCGCGGCAACGGCGGGTTCCCGCCCCAGATAGGCGTCCAGCACCTCATCCGCCGGGCCGTCGGCCCGCACCTTGCCCTGATCCAGCCACAGGACGCGAGAGCACCACGCCCGCACGATTTCGTCCTGGTGGCTGGACAGCACGAGGATATCCGCGCCCTTGACCATTTCTTCCAGGCGATGGCGGGCCTTTTCCAGAAACGCGGCATCCCCCGCCAGAAACCATTCGTCCATCAGCAGGATCTGCGGCTTGATGGCCGTCGCCAGGGCAAACCCCAATCGCACCACCATTCCCGCCGAGTAGATCCGCACCGGCAGGTCGATGAAATCCCCCAATTCCGCAAACGCCGCCACATCGTCTTCCAACCGCGACAGCGACCCGCTCGGCAGTCCATTATACAGGCCCCGCAGGCGAATATTCTCCCGCCCCGTAAGCTCTGCGTTCATGCCAAGGGACGGGTCGAGCAGCGCGTTCAGGCTGCCCTGGATCCGCATGCGGCCCATCACCGGCTCGTAAATCCCCGCCAGCACCCGCAGCAGGGTGGTCTTGCCGGCCCCGTTGGACCCGACCAGACCCAAACGGTCTCCACTGCGAAGCTTCAAATGGATATCGCGCAAGGCCTGCACGACGATCCGCTGTTGCTGATCCTTCGCCAGCCGTCCAGACGCGGCGGCGACCACCATCTTCTTCAGGCTGCGCGAACTGCCATGATACAGCGGGAAGAAGACCGAAATGCCTTCAACGTCGATACTGGCCTCGGTCGTCATATTCAAATCCAGAACGCCACACGCCCACGCGCGCGCATGAACAAAGCCCAGGACACCGCCCACAATGCGATGCTGAACAGGATCGCCCCGACCCAGACCAGCACCCCGGGGGTGTGGCCGAGCAGCGGGGCGCGGACGATCTCCATGAGGTCGAAGAAGGGGTTGAGCGGCAGTTTGGCCGCGCCAGCCCCCAGTTGCTCGGGCTTCCAGATGACGGGAGTCAGAAAGAAGGCGATCTGCATGATGCTGTTCACGATCGGCTGAATGTCGCGAAACCGGGCGCAGAACGCCCCCAGCAGCAGGGTCAGCGCCAGCCCGTCGGCGATCCACAGGATCAATCCGGGCAGGATCAGCAACCAGTTCCAGTTGGGCCAGACCGCGAAAATCCCGAAAACGACCAGGATCACGATGACATTATGCGCCAGCACGATGATGTTGCGGATCAGGGTGCGGATCGAAAACACGAAGAACGGCATCCGGACCGACCGAATGATCGATTCCGCCTCGGTAAACGTCGTGCATGACTCGGAGACGATCGACGACAGGAAACCCCAAAGTACGATCGACAGGCTGAGGAACGGCAGGTACTCGCGGATTTCCATACCGAATAACGTGGAATACAAAAATCCGAGAGCCCCCACCATCACGCCGGTGGAGATCGTCAGCCATAGTGGACCCAACATGGATCCGCGATAACGCAGCCGCGTATCCAGCCAGCCGAGACTCCAGGCGAGCCGCCAAAGCCTGAGGCCGCCACGCAAATCTTCGATCGCCAGCCTGTGCCGGCCGGCCGTGGACATATCGGCTTCGAATTCGAGAACCGCGGTCCTCGCGAGGGGTGGTGCGCCATCATTCATGCGACGCAGGGCGATAAAGCATCCCCCCCTGTCCGGCAACTGGCCAATTCCCCTGGGCAATTCCCCTGGTCAGCGCCCCTGTTCCCTTTGGCGGCGAAGCGCGGGTTGCGGGGTCAAGCCGAGTGAGATGACGACGGGGCCGAGCGGGAGGCAATCATCGGTTATTGTTTTCGGCCGGTTGGTATTATGGCGCTTGTTGGTGGCACGGCCTTGCGACGGACCTGCCGGTGCGCGCTCTCCTGGGCCAACCCGCTCGGCCTCCGCGGCAGCTTGATCCCGCCTTCAAACTGCCCGCCATCAAACGGATGAATTGCCACCCTATTGCCGCCACGTTCCTCGCAAAATCTTGCCGTGGACGGCAACAAGCCTTCCCCGAAACCGACCCTCAACCAGGATCACGGTCAGTGGTGTGGCCGCCCAATGTTCGAAATTTGTTCTGAAATTTCTGACAGGCCGCAAAAAACTCCAAACGCAGACTGCGCGTCTTGCCTGAAACATCGATTTAGGATAAGGGCTTACAGTAAGTTCCTGAACGAGCACCTTAGCGGCGTCCGACCGGTCACCGCATCCCCAGGCTATCGCAGCCGCGCCACGCCCGACTACCCGGGCGTGCACCACGACGGAGTATCCCGAGGATGTCGTCATTCAGGC
>CAMBXJ010000509.1 GCA_945871455.1 Asaia bogorensis | reverse complement strand
GGCACGCTGGCCGAGGGCCGCGAGGCAGACGTCGCGATCAAGGACGGCGTCGTCACGAAGATCGGCCGCGTGCCCGAGAAGGGCACCGAGGAGATCGACGCGCGCGGCAAGATCGTCACGCCGGGCTTCGTCGACATCCACACCCATTACGACGGCCAGGCGATGTGGGACTCCCACCTCGCGCCGTCCTCCTGGCACGGCGTCACCACCGTGGTCATGGGCAATTGCGGCGTCGGCTTCGCGCCCGTGCGCAAGGACACCCAGGATGCGGTCGTCGCCCTGATGGAAGGGGTGGAAGACCTGCCCGGCCCGTGCCTGAACGAAGGGCTGGACTGGAGCTGGGAAACATTCTCCGAGTACCTGACCGCGCTGGAACGCCGCAAGCACGACATCGACTTCTGCGCGCTGCTGCCGCACGCGCCGATGCGGGTCTACGTGATGGGCGACCGCGCGCTGAACCTGGAAGACGCCAACCAGGAAGACATTCAGCGCATGCGGGAAATCACCGCCGATGCCGTCCGGGCCGGCGCGTTCGGGTTCTCGACCTCCCGCACCATCGCCCACAAGACCCTGGCCGGTGACAACACGCCCACGCTGCGCGCCCAGGAGGCGGAACTGATGGGTATCGCGATGGGGCTGAAGGACGCCGGGAAGGGGTTCATCGAGATGACCTCCGACTGGAACACCCCCGATCCGGCGACCGAATTCGCCATGGTGCGCCGGATCATGGACGCCTGCGGCCGGCCGCTGGTGTTCTCCCTCAACCAGCGCCACGACCGGACCGAGGCATGGAAGGACCTGCTGTCGCTGTCCGCCCAGGCCGCCGCTGACGGTTTGCCCGTCCGCTGCGTCGCTCCTCCCCGCCCGATCGGTGCTTTGCTCGGCCTGACCGGCAGCCAGAACCCCTTTGCAGGGACCCGGACCTATCATGCGATCGCCGACCTGCCGCTGGACCAGCGCGTGGCCGCGATGCGCGATCCGGAGGTCCGGGCGAAGATCCTGGCCGACGACCCGACCGAGTTCAACACCTGGTCCCTGCTCAGCCGGGTCGGCTATGCGCGGATGTTCCATTTCAGCGATCCGCTGAACTACACGCCGTCGCGCGACGACAGCATCACAGCGATCGCCGAACGCACCGGCAAGACGCCGGAAGAGGTCGCCTACGACATGCTGATCGCCGATCAAGGCAAGGGCTTCATCTTCGCCTGCCTGGTCAACTACGCGAACTACGACCTGGAAGCCGTGAAGACGATGTATGCGCAGGAGCATGTGATCCCCGGCCTGAGCGACGGGGGCGCGCATGTGGCATTCATCTCCGATGCCTCCTTCCCGACCTTCCTGTTCAGCTACTGGGGCCGCGACCGGGGCGAGGACCGGATGTCGATCCCCGACCTGGTGCGCCGCCAGACGCGGGAGCCGGCTCGGTTCGCCGGACTGCATGACCGGGGCCTGCTCGCGCCGGGCATGAAGGCCGACATCAACGTGATCGATTTCGCCAATCTGGCGTTGGAGCGGCCAACAATGGTGGTCGATCTGCCGGCCGGCGGGCGGCGTTTGATGCAGAAGGCGCGCGGCTATGCGGCGACGGTGAAGGCCGGGCAGATTACCTACCGCAATGGTGTTGCGACCGGCGCGCTGCCGGGTGGGCTGGTGCGCAGCATGGAAGCGACGGCCTAACCATTCGATCGCGGGGGACTTCACACCGTCCCCCGTGTCCGCTCGGCTTTTTTTACCCTGACTTCGTGGTCGCCTGCGCTTCCAGGGCTTCCTTCTCGATCTCGGCGACCAGTTCCGGTGCCAGGTGCTGGGTCAGCCGCTGGATGATATTGGTCAACTGCGCGATCTCCTGCTCTCGCAGCAGGTCGATCTTGTTGTGCAGCAACTCGATTTCCAACTCCGCCTTCACGTTGATCCGATAGTCGTGTTCGGCGTGCCGGCGATCGATCTCGCCCTGCCGGTTTTGGCTCATCATGATGATGGGCGCGGCATAGGCGGCTTGAAATGATAGCACCAGATTCAGCAGGATGAACGGGTACGGGTCCCAGGCCGAGATGAACCCGACGATATTGAGGATGATCCAGATCCCGAGAATGACGCTCTGGATGATGATGAACCGCCACGATCCGACAGTCGCCGCGACAAAATCCGCAACCAACGCACCGGTCGACTTCGCGTGCTCGGGGGGGTGACGTGCCGGACCGTGCGTACGCAGTTGCCGCAGACGTTCATGGTCCGCGGCGCTGAGGCGTACGTGATCGGCTGGCGCTATGGACATGGGTTCGCTCCGTCCGGAGATAGGCTTGCGCGTGGGCCGGCCGGAGCGGTTGCATCCGGAATACAAACGGTAAACCATTCGGCGTTTCCGTTGTGTCGTCTGATCCAGGCGCTGCGATGGTTTGTTCAGCGCGATGCAGCTCTGACGGTCAACCTGTCATCGCGACGTAGCCATACCGCATGTTGCTTCGCGCCGAACCGGCTTCCTCATACCGCGCCTTCAGTTCGGCAAACCGGTCTGTCATGGCGGCGGCGGCGTGCTTCTCGAACTTGTAGATGCGCGCGGAATTGTCGGCGAAGATCGCGGTCTTGACCTTGCCGTCGGCCGGCCCCAAGGGCGCGAAGCCATAGCGCTTTTGCATGTCGTCGGGGATTTCGAGGCGACGCAACCCCTCGATCTGCCACTGCGGCGATCCGGTCCAGACCGCGTCGGTGCCCCAGACCACGTGATCGGCGCCCAAGCCCTTGATCATGATGCCCATGAGCGCCGCCGCCAGCCTGGGTTGGGCCACAGTGCTGTTGGCGAACAACTGACCGAGGTCGGCATAGACGTTGTTGACACCGAACATCGCCGGAATGTCGGCCAGATCGCTGACCCAGGCGCTGCGGCCGGTGCGTTCGAACTCCGCCAGCGCATAGGCGGGGTCGGCACCCTGGCCGACATGGCGATAGCCGGCGTGGTAGATGACGAAGTTCAGTTGCGGCCAGTCCTTCGCCGCCTGCCCGACATCGCTGACATCGGCGAAACCGCGCAGATGCGGAAACCGGCGGTCGAGCGACGGCGGAAACAGCCCCTTGTGCACGCAGACATTGCGGATGCCGGCATCCAACATTTTCTGGTAGGCGGGATAGACCAGTTT
>CAMBXJ010000508.1 GCA_945871455.1 Asaia bogorensis | reverse complement strand
ATGTCGGCGGCCTATCTGGACCCGGCGGTCGCGCGCACCATGTTCGGCCCGCGCGACGGCATCCTGGCCTGGGGACCGGGATGGCCCGGGCCAAATCCCGTCTCCGCCCATCCGGTTGACGGCGGCTATCGCATCTCCGGCACCTGGCGTTTCGCCTCCGGGTCGCAAAACGCATCCTGGCTCGGGGCGCATATCAATGTCACCGGCACCGGGGAACTGCTGACCTTCCTGTTTCCGAAATCCAGCGCCACCATGGAAGACATCTGGCACACGGTCGGGCTGCGCGGGACGGCCAGCAACCAATACGTGGTCGAAAACCTGTTCGTGCCGAACGACTACGTCATGCACCGGGACAATCCTCGCTTCCGGCGCCAGGACGGATCGCTGTACCGCTTCACCAGCGGGCAACTCTATTCCGCCGGTTTCGCCGGCGTCGGGCTCGGCATTGCCCGCGGCCTGATCGACGCGTTCCTGGCCCTGCCGTCCAACAAAACCGCCCGTGGCGCCAGCCGGCCGATGCGGGAAAACAACGTCGTGCAATCGCAACTGGCCCAGTCGGAAGCGCGCTGGCACTCGGCGCGCGCCTTCCTGCACAACACGTTGGACGCCGCCTGGGCGCATGTCGAACAGCATGGCGAAATGACCCCGAACCACCGGATGACCATGCGCCTGGCCTCGACCTGGGCCATCCAGCAGGCCCGGGAAGCGGTGAACACGCTGTATCATGCCGCCGGCTCCGTCGCCGTGTTCGAGGAAGGCCCCTTCGAGCGCCGCCTGCGCGACATGCACACGGTTGCGCAACAGGCCCAAGGGCGCCAACTTCACTTCGAAACCGTCGGTCAGATCATGCTCGGCCTGACCCCGGAAAACGCTTTCTGAAACGCCTTCTGAAGGGAGACCACACAATGCCAGCCCAGTCCCTCAACCACTACACGATCATGACCCGCGACCTGGAAGCGACGAAGAACTTCTATTGCGACGTGGTCGGCCTGACCGTGGGTGACCGTCCGCCCTTGGGCTTCCCCGGCTACTGGCTGTATTGCGGCGGCATTCCGACCGTGCATCTGCTGGGCTACCGCCCCATCGACCCGGTCATTCCGGACGGCCCGTCCTATCCCGCCAAGACCGGCCGCCTGGACCATATCGCATTCTCCTGCGTCGGCCTGAAGGACATGCGGGAGACTCTGAACAGCCGCGGCCTGAAGTTCGACGAGCGGGTTCTGCCGCGCCTGAACATGACGCAGCTTTTCTACCTCGATCCCGACGGCGTGGCGGTGGAATGCAACTTCCCGGCCGAGGAAACCGAAGCCCGCCCCGGCAGCGGTTACTAGGGCCTTCCCCGTCCGCGCCGCCGTTTTATTGGTCGCCCATGGATCTGCCCGTTATCCGGATGCGGCTGACGGGCTGATCGCCCATGCGGAGGCACTGCGGTCGGACGGGAGGGTCGATCAGGTTGCGGTCGGGTTGCTGAATGGCGATCCCTCCGTCGCGGCCGCGCTCGCGACCCTGACGGCCGAGGTCGTCCATGTGGTCCCGTTCTTTATGGAGGACGGTTACTTCTCCAGGGTTGCGGGTCCCCGCGCGGTAAATGCGGTCGCGGCGGGGCGGACCCTGCGGTTCTGCCCGCCGGTCGGGGTGCATTCGGGAATGGGCACGCTCATCGAACAACGCGTTCTGGCATGGTGCGAGGCGACCGGCCGGCATCCCAAATCCGTCTCGACATTGCTGGTCGGCCATGGCTCCGCCCGGGCGCCTGGCCGCATCACGGCCACCCACACACATGCGGCGTGGCTGAGCGAACAGGGACACTTCGCCGCGGTTCAGGCTGCATTTCTTGAAGAGTCGCCCTTCGTCGCCGATGTTCTGGCCGGCTGCCGCATCGATGCGGTCGTCGTGGTGGGGCTGTTCGCCAACACAGGACGCCACGCGCGAGACGATCTGCCCGGCATCCTGGCCGCCGAGAACGCGCTACGGACCGGGCCGGCGGCCGAGATGATTTTGATCGGGGATGACCCTGGGATGCAGCAGATCGTCCTGGATCAGGCGAAACTTCGGATCACGCCGAGAAGGTCCAGATCGAACGCTGGCAAATCCTTGCGGTTCGGCTAGACCCCGAGCCTTCGAGGCGGCCGCCCTGTCTAACGTCTATTGGCGCTTCCGACAGGGTTGCCTCCGTGACATAGGGTGCCGATGCATTGGACTGATGATGGGAAAGTGTAGGATAGCTGCATGAGCGACCAACCCGATAACCTGATCCTGGTCTACCTCCGCCGCCTGGACGAAAAACTTGATCGGGTCCGGGACGACTTGCAGGACGTGACCCGCCGCCTGACCGCTGTGGAGCTTGGCCTGGCATCCGTCCGACGGGAGGTCGCCGTGCTGGCCGAGTCCGACGCCCATCTCGGGGCGAGGATCGACAAGGTCAACGAGCGATTAGAACGCATCGACCGCCGACTGGACATCGTCCCTGCCGTGTGACGATACCACCCCCGGGCGCAGCAACCGCCGCCGGAAGCGCCGTTGCGTCGGATGCCACCCCTGCTTCAAATCGGATAACCCATCGAAAAGAATGGTAGCGGCGGACGGATTTGAACCGCCGACCAAGGGATTATGATTCCCCTGCTCTACCGCTGAGCTACGCCGCCATCCTTCGGAGGCGCGGGAGATACTAGCCCTCCCCCGCCCCGTCAACCGACTTCCGAACCCCGAATGAATCCGCCGCCAAGAACCCGGTCCCCGTCATAGAACACGCAGGCCTGCCCGGGCGCGGGTAAAGCCGGTTCATCCAGCAAAACCTCCGCCGATCCGGCCGCCGCGGTCTCGGAAACCCATACCAACGCCGGGTGCTGGGCATCCCTCGCCCGCAGCTTCACCGTGCAGCGCAATCCGTCCGCCGGCGGCGCGACAAGCCAGTTCACCTCTCGCAAGCGCACCGTCCTGGTTCCAGACCCGCGCGGCCCGACCACGATCCGGCGGCGTCCAGGCTCGGTTGCGATCACGATCTGGCGCTCGCCGGCCACCATGGCTGCTGGACCCAACCGCTTGCCCTGGCCCACCGTGTAGCGCGCAATGCCGTCATGCCGTCCCAGGACGTCACCGTCAGAGTTGACGATCTCGCCCGCCTCCAGGGCATCGGGGCG
>CAMBXJ010000507.1 GCA_945871455.1 Asaia bogorensis | reverse complement strand
TCGATCACCCGCATTGCCACTTCTGCGCCGATCCCGGCATAGGGCCAGCCTTCCTCGACGGTGACCAGGCGATTGGTTTTTTTGACGCTCGCGACGACGGTGTCGGTGTCGAGCGGCCGCAGGGATCGCAGGTTCACGACCTCGGCCTCTATCCCCTGTTCGGCCAGCAGGGCGGCGGCCTGCATCGCAACGCCGACCATGACGCTGAAGGCGACAATGGTGACGTGGCTGCCGGTGCGTTCAATCTTGGCCTTGCCGATCGGCAGGATGAAATCCTCATCCGTTGGGCAGTCGAAGGTCTGACCGTAGAGGATCTCGTTCTCCAGAAAGACAACCGGGTTGGGATCGCGGATGGCGGCGCGGAGCAGGCCTTTCGCATCGGCCGCCGACCAGGGCGCCAGGACTTTCAGACCCGGAATATGCGCATACCAACTGGCAAAGCACTGCGAGTGCTGGGCGCCGACGCGCGATGCCGCGCCGTTGGGACCGCGGAAGACGATCGGGCAGCCCATCTGACCACCCGACATATACAATGTCTTGGCCGCCGAATTGATGATCTGATCCATCGCCTGCATGGAGAAATTGAACGTCATGAACTCGACGATCGGTTTCAGTCCGTTCAGGGCCGCGCCAACGGCCATGCCGGCAAAGCCGTGCTCGGTGATCGGCGTGTCGATGATGCGTTTGGGTCCGAATTCCTCCAGCAATCCCTGGCTGATCTTGTAGGCGCCCTGGTATTGGGCGACTTCCTCGCCCAACAGGAAGACATCGGGATCACGTCGCAGTTCGGCGGCAAGGGCATCGCGCAAGGCCTCCCGGACCGTAATTGGCGCCGTGGGACCCCAATCCTTGTCTTCGGCTGTTGTCGAATGGGCGACGGCCATCGGTTGTGGCGCCGGTGCGGCGGGGGGCAGTGGGGTGGGCCGAGCAGTGGGGGTGGCGGTGTCCGCGCCGTTGGAGAGTTCGGCGATCGGGGTGTTGACCGCAACGCCCTCGGTGCCTTCCTCGACCAGAATGCGGGCAAGCGTGCCTTCATCGACCGCCTCCACCTCCATCGTGGCCTTGTCGGTCTCGATCTCGGCGATGACGTCGCCGGCCCGCACGTCGTCGCCCACGTTTTTCAGCCAGCGCGCGAGTTTACCCTCGGTCATCGTGGGGGACAGAGCGGGCATCAGGATCTGCGTTGCCATCGATCAGCCCTCCAACAGGATGTCGGTGAAGAGTTCGGACGCGTCCGGCTCGGGGCTGGTCTGCGCGAAATCCGCGGCATCCTGGATGATCGCTTTGACCTCGTCGTCGATCGCCTTGAACGCCGCGTCCTCAACGCCCATGGTCTCCAGATGGTGTCTGGCATTGTCGATGCAGTCATGCTGGCTGCGCATCGCCTGCACTTCTTCCCGCGTGCGATAACGGGCCGGGTCCGACATGGAATGCCCCCGATACCGATAGGTCTGCACCTCCAGCAAAAACGGCCCCTTCCCAGCTCGGCACCACGCCATCGCCTGTTCACCGGCTTCGCGCACCGCCAGGACATCCATGCCGTCCACCTGCAATCCGGGAATACCCCAGGGCGCGCCGTTTTTCGACAGGTCGTGGCTGGCCGAGGCCCGCTCCACCGACGTGCCCATGCCATAGCGGTTGTTCTCGATGACGAAGATGGTCGGCAATTTCAGCAACGCCGCCAGATTGAAGCTTTCGTAGACCTGCCCCTGATTGGACGCGCCTTCTCCAAAAAAGGTCAGGCTGATGCTGTCGTTCCCGCGGTACCAGTTGGAAAAGGCCAGCCCGTTGCCCAGACTGACCTGCGCGCCGACGATGCCATGTCCGCCGAAGAAGTTCCTCTCCTTGCTGAACATGTGCATGGAGCCGCCCTTGCCGCGGGAATATCCGCCCTCCCGCCCGGTCAGTTCCGCCATCACGCCACGAGCATCCATGCCGGTGGCCAACATGTGACCGTGGTCGCGGTAGGACGTGATGATCTGGTCGCCCGGCTGGCTGGCCGCTTGCAGTCCGACCACGACGGCTTCCTGACCGATATACAGATGGCAGAAGCCACCGATCAGGCCCATGCCGTAGAGTTGACCTGCCTTTTCCTCGAACCGGCGGATCAGCAGCATCATACGGTAGGCTTGCAGCAACTGGTCTCGATCGATCGCGGGCTGCTTCGTTTTGCCGCGTTTCCTGGTTTCCGCCGCCTGCGCCATGCCCTGGTCCCTCTGTCGCGGTTGCCGGAACTTCCGTTCCCATACACCTAATAAGACAGAGGTGCCCCAGGCAAGCGCATCTGCAAAATTTCCCTTATTGTGCAATGCAATAGAGGAAATTAACCGAATTCCGGTTAACCGATTGGTTCGGTAGGGCTGTCCATCGCCCATGGCGATGGAGTGTTGCGCGCCAACGGCCCCTGGAGACAGCTTGTTTCGCCAGAACCCGCCATTTCGCAGCGACATTGCGGGATGGCGCGGTCGCCGCAACAATGGGCGTTGCCGCCTCGGACGGCCACCAGACCGGTCCCGATGGCTTATTCCCCTCGTGTCAGCCGCCGGCACGCCAGCCCCAAAACCCCGGCCCAAAACCCCGGCCTTGCGACATCCGCCGGTTCGCCCGACAATCGCCGGTGACAAAGCAAGGGAGCCCGTAGGGTGGCTGGATTCAAGAGCACGGAACGTTACATCGCAACCCGCGATCTGGAGGTCGCGGTCAATGCCGCGGTCACCTTGCAGCGCCCGCTGCTGGTCAAGGGCGAACCCGGCACCGGCAAGACCGTGCTGGCCCACGAAGTGGCCGGCAGCCTGGGCTATCCGCTGATCGAGTGGCACATCAAATCCACCACCAAGGCACAGCAGGGCCTCTACGAATACGACGCCGTGTCCCGCCTGCGCGACGGCCAGTTGGGCGATGAGCGCGTCCACGATATCGGCAACTACATCGTCCGCGGCAAGCTGTGGGAAGCGTTCGACGCCGACAAGCCGGTCGTCGTCCTGATCGATGAGGTCGACAAAGCGGATATCGAGTTCCCGAACGACCTGCTGCTCGAACTCGATCGGATGCAGTTCTTTGTCTACGAAACCCGCAAGACCATCGTGGCCACCCATCGCCCCGTGGTCATCATCACGTCGAACAATGAAAAGGAACTGCCGGACGCGTTCCTGCG
>CAMBXJ010000506.1 GCA_945871455.1 Asaia bogorensis | reverse complement strand
CCTTGAATTGCGTCCCCTGGCCTTCGTTCGGTTCGGCATCGCCCGCAGGTATCCCGGATGCTCGGCGTTCAGGCGCCCCCGCGCCCGCCCCTACGGCAAGACCTTGCCCGGGTTCATCAGCCCCATCGGATCTAGCGCCGCCTTGATGCGCTGCATCAGCGCCAGTTCCGCGCCGCCCCGCCAATCGGGCAGCCTATAGGGTTTCAGCTTGCCGATCCCGTGTTCGGCCGAGAAGCTGCCGTCGAATTCCCGCACCACGTCATTCACCGACTCCATCAGCGCGTGATCCTGGTCCAGGAACCAGGCGGGATCGGCGCCCACGGGCTGTTCCAGGTTGAAATGAATATTGCCGTCGCCCATATGGCCGAATGGAACCGGACGGATGCTCGGGATCAGCGCCTGGCACGCGATCGTTGCCTTTCCGATAAACGCCGGCACTTTCGACACCGGAACGGAGACATCGTTCTTGACGCTGGCGCCTTCGCGCTTCTGGCCTTCCGAATGTTCTTCCCGCAGACGCCAGATCGCCGCCCGTTGCGCATCCGATTCAGCGACCGCGGCATCGATGACGACGCCATCGGTCAGCGCCTTCTCCAGCACATCTTCCATCGACTGGCGCAGACCGGCATTCGGCCGCGGCGTCGCCAGTTCCACCAGCACATAGAACGCAGCCGGCTGCGCCAACGGCAAGGTCGTGCCCGGAATATGCTTCAGCACAAATTCCGTGCCGAGGCCCGACATCAGCTCAAACGCGTTGATCGTTGCGGCGTCGTGGGTCTGGAAGCGGGTGAACAGATCCAGCGCGGCTTCGGGCGATGACACGCCGCAGAACGCCACCGCGAGTTCCCGCGGGCGCGGCGCCAGCTTCAATACCGCCGCGGTGATGATGCCCAAGGTGCCCTCGGAGCCGACGAACAACTGGCGCAGACAGTAGCCGGTGTTGTCCTTGCGCAGCTTGCGCAACCCGTTCCAGATGGAACCATCCGGCAGCACGACCTCCAGCCCCAGCACCAGGTCGCGGGCGTTGCCATAGCGGACCGTGTTGTTGCCGCCGGCGTTCACCGCCAGCACGCCGCCGATCTGGGCACTGCCCTCGGACGAAATGGACAGCGGCAGCAGGCAATTGGCATCCTCGGCGGCCAGTTGCGCGGCTTTCAGGGTCACGCCGGATTCGATCGTCATGGTCATGTCGACCGGGTCGATATCGCGGATCCGGGTCATGCGCGCGGTGCTCAGGATCAGTTCGGAGCCGTCCTCGGCCGGCACCGCGCCGCCGACCATGGATGTGTTGCCGCCCTGCGGCACGATCGGGGTGCCGGAGGCGGCGCACAGGCGAACGACCGCGGCCATTTCGTGCGTGTCGGCGGGACGGATCACCGCCGGTGTCCGACTTTTGTAGAGACGCCGCCAATCCTCGGCATAGGGGGCGGTGTCGGCAGCGTCCGTCAGCATCCCACGATCGCCCACGACCGCGCGAATGGAGGCCAGCAAGGCGGCGGGATTGGGCAGCGCGGTATCGGGCATCGGGGCTTCCTGTCTGGCGGCGTGGCTGGCCCAGCTTACCCAAGTTCCGCGGCGACCGGAACGGGGGCGCCGGACCCGGCGCCCCCATGGGCAGACAGCAAGCTGCTACGCCTGTTGTTATTGGGCGATATACCCACCATCGATGACCAGTTCCGTCCCCGTTACGAAGGACGCTTCGTCCGACGCCAGGAACAGCACCCCGTAGGCGACCTCGATCGGCTCGCCCAACCGGCGCAGCGGCGTCACCGGGATTTTCGAGGCGCGTCCGCCGGCGTTCGTCCCGTTCAGCATCGCCGGCATATAGCCCGGATGCACGGTGTTCACCCGCACGCCCTGAGGCCCCCAGCGCACCGCCGCGGACTTCGACATGATCCGGACCGCGCCCTTTGACGCCGAATAGCCCAAATGCCCCTCGCCGCCGCCGATGAACCCCATGATGGAGGAGATATTGACGATCGAACCTCTGCCCGCCTTCGCCATTTCCTCCGCCGCGAGCGAGGTGCCCAGGAACACGCCGGTCTGATTGATGGCGATCAGTTTGTTCCAGCCTTCCAACGACAAATCGCCGCCGACCGCGCTGCCGCTGATCCCGGCGTTGTTCACCAGGATATCCAGCCGGCCGTAGGTGGCGATGGTCTCGGCGATCAGCTTCTTCCAGTCGGCTTCGGACGTCACATCCGTGCGGATATAGCGCGCGCGCCCCTGGCTGGCGCTGATATCGGCGGCGACGGCCTCGCCTTCCTTGTTCAGCACGTCGGCGATGACCACCGCGGCGCCTTCCCTGGCGAACAGGCGGGCTTCGGCCTCTCCCATCCCGTGCGCGCCACCGGTTACGATGGCGACTTTGTCCTTGAGTCGCATGGTTTCACTCCCTTGAAGCATGTGGGTGGATCATCGGCCGAGGTCGATGGGGGTGCAAGGGCGGGCCGTCGTTCCAAATCGTGATCAGGAGAAAATCCCCCCACCTGCGTCCCGCACTTCTGTTCCGCCTGATGCAGCTCGGTCCGACCGGCCCCGACGCCCCGTGACAGTGGGAAATTGCGGGGGCGATCCAAAGAGATACGGTGCCTGGCGGGCACCCAACGGCCGCACTCGCAGCATCGTATAGAAACCAATTGAAACGACCTTGGCAGCGCCCCCGGACAGGATCGCTTCCACCGATCCGTGCCCGGCGGTCTCGAGCGCCTCGGAGAACGGCTTGGAGGCACTCCAGAACGCCGAGAGACACGTGCCATCGCATCCCTACTCGGTCATTCTTGGGCGTTGGCTTACCCTTGCCGAGCGCCGGCTGAGTGGCTAACGTGGTTTAGTAATGGTCAAAGTGACCGTTCGTCGGGGGGCGGGGGCGCTCATGACGAAGCCATATTGCAGGCCAACAATACTGTGTATTGCACAATATTGCGGTACGGTAGCAGCCCGTGGCTAAACGCTACCTCAATATCCAGGTGCTGCGCGCTGTCGCGGCGAACGCGATCCTGCCGACACATATTTCCAGCGTCGAGCAAAAATACGGCACCGGCGTCCAAATCCTGCCCGACGCCGTCCTGCTCGGCACCAGCGGTGTGGATCTTTTTTTCATGGTATCCGGGTTCATCATCGCGACCGTGGCGCGCGACCTGCCCTGGCGGCTGTTCGTCATCGATCG
>CAMBXJ010000505.1 GCA_945871455.1 Asaia bogorensis | reverse complement strand
GGGTCCAGCGCGATCTCGCGGAACGGAACCATGATGTCGGGATGGCTCTCCGGGCTGCTGTAGATCTTGCGCGACCCGACAATCGGACCTGTGGTGACCGTGCTCGGACGGGCAGCGGTTTTCGATTGGACCGTCATGGACCTCTCCTTGCGTCGTATGGGGGACATGTTTGGAGAAGGGGAGGGTGTTGCCAGAAAGTTAAAGACAATGGCGGTCCCGTCCCTACGCCGGCATGACCCGGTTCAGGTTCAAGGGTCACGGTGCCGTCGGACATCAACTCCGACCATGCCGTCTCTCAGCCCCTAAGGCGGGACTCCCCTCGGTAAGTGAACATCATGCGAGAGTTGGGGGATTGTGTCAAATGCCGGTTCGCCCTCGGAAAGGCTGACCGGAGGCAATCAGTCAGCTCATATCCCGCCCGCGGATCGAGAGTTTGCCTGACGCATCCAGCCGTTCAACGATCCGGCGATAAAGCGCCACATCTTCTGTCACCATCCGGTCGATCCGCGCTTTCAGGCCTGGGTCGAGCTCATCGCGGGTGATGAACCGCCGCGAGGTATTGGCACGTTGGGTGGTCAGGCCCCAGCGGGACTCCAGCCAGCGGTTATAGCGGGATGTGTCGGTCACCTCGATATCCGACCCGGTCAGGTAGGTGATGGCGGATTCGGTCGTCCCCGTGCCGAGGGACGCGCTGAGGATGTTCGGGCGAATGACCCCCGGGTCGGACAGCATCCGTGTGGCGAGGCGAACGATCTGCGCTTGATCCGGTGCTTCGGGAAAACGCGCCAGGTCGAGCCTTTTCAGCCAATGGCGCGTGTCGGCCGCTCGTCCTTCGGGGTCGGTGCTGAACCGGGTCAGGCGATAATTGATCGACGATATCAGGATGTCGATCGGATCGCGGACGACCGTGAAGATCTGGTCGGTCGGCCGGATAAGGTTCTGGCTGACGTAGCGTCGCAAGGGCACATGCCCACGCACGAACCATGTATCGACCAGGGGCGCCGCGATCACCAGATCCCGCAAATAGAGCAGCAAGCCCTCCGACGAGAACGAGTCCGGATGATCCATCGTGCCGATCACCGTCTGGAACCGTCGTCCCAGGGCCGCGGACAAATCCGTCCCGGCACATTTCGGCACGTGCACGAAGATGACCCGTCGCTTTTCGGGAAACGCGTCGAGCAGGTTTCTCAGGATGCCGCGCCGGAACGCATCGCCCAGCAGGGTCTGCTTGAAGCAGTCGGCGGCCAAAATATCATCGGTGGACGCGGGCGAGGCCCCCAGCATGGCGCGAGACAAATGGTGCGATCGGACGCCGTCGAAGTCTATCCGTTTGGTCAACTCGTCTAAGCCGGTCTCACGATCATACATGGCCAGCAATTGAAACATATCCCGAGGATTGCGGGGCGGCGCAAAGCGCATGTCGGTTCGCCTTTCAGCGGGTTCGCAAAGCCGTATGACGAGCGCCGCGTCTCGTCGCGCCGGTTGGAGAAAATCCCCCCTCCCCAAGGAAACCGGGGAGAATTTTCTCCACAACGGAGACGTGCGAGTAGTACGGCGCCGATACCCGGGAGCATCTGATACGGCCGGACCGACGATCCCGAGGGAATGTCGGCCCGTCCGATCAACTCAGTTCCACTTGCTAAGCCAAAACCGCGGCAGTTCGTCCGCATAAGGCTTCAGCGCCAGGGTCTTCGACAGTCCGTAGGTCGTGACGTAAGTGTGCAAAGGCACGAAATACGCCTGCTCCAACGCGCGTTTGATCAGTGCGCTGTAAGCTGCCTTGCGCTTCTCCGGATCCGTCGTTGTGCCGCCGATGGTGACGAGCCTGGCGGTTTCCGGATCGCGCACGTGGTCATCCTTCCCACCACCGAAATAGACCGGCAGGATCGCCGATACGTCGTTGATCGAGTAGGAACCCCAGCTTCCGATGTCCAACGGGCATTCGCCCACCTGCTGGCAGCGCTGAATCAGCGCCTGCACCTGGATCTGGCTGATCTTGGCCTTGATACCGACCGCGCCCAGGAACCCCTGCACAGCCGCGCCCCATTGCGGCAGGACATAGGTCACCAACTCGGTTTCGAAGCCGTTCGGATAACCAGCCTCGGCCAGGAGCTGCTTCGCCTTTGCCGGGTCGTAGGCATATTTGACGGCGGCATCGCCGTCACAGCCGAACTGGGTCGGGAAGCAGGGCGCCGGCGGGACGCGCGAGCCCCCCTGCACCAGCTTGGCGGCAATCTGCTCACGATCGATCGCATGGAATATCGCCTGACGTACTTTCAGATTCTGCAGCGGCTTGTTCGCCTCGTTGGTGCCGGCGAGGTCGAGGCGCATGTAGCCGACCCGCATCGATTCCTGGCGCAGCGCCTGCAGCATCGGCATGCGGTTCACGGCATCGAATTGATCCGGGTTGAAATTCCAGATGAAGTCGGCCCGACCGGCCAGCAGTTCCGTCATTTCGGTTGCCGAGTCCGGCACGAAGCGAACCGTCATCTTGCCAATCTCGGGCTTGCCCTTCGGGCTGTCGGCGTAATAGCCGGCATATCGCTCCAAATCCACCTGGCCGGCGTCGACACGCGTGATCTTGTAGGGGCCCGCGCCGACAGGAGCCTTGGCATAGCCATCCAGTCCCACTTTCTCCCGGTAGGCTTTCGGATAGATTGGCAGCACCATGGCGAAATACTCAAGCGCCGCCGGAGTGGCCTGTTTCAGCTTCACGCGGACCGAGAATTCACCGGTCTTTTCGACCGTTTCGATCCAGTTTGCATTGCTGGGGGTCGAGATCTTGGAATCAGCGGAACTGACAAGGTTCAACGTATAGACGACGTCATCGGCGGTGAAGGGATCGCCGTTATGGAACGTCACCCCCTGGCGGAGGGTGAAATCGATCGTGGTATCGTCCACCAGCTTCCATTCGGTCGCCAGGAGGGCTTTGGGCGAGAAGGTCTCGGGGTCTCGGTAGATCAGCGCGTCCCACGATTGGTGCGCTATGACCAGACCGGTTCGAAGCTGGTTATAATAAGGGTCAACATTGGTAACGGCGTCCCGGAAGACAATCCGCAGCGTGTCCGCCGATTTCTGCGCGGTGGCGGGGGACCCGGTCAGCATTGTACCGACCGCCATCGCGGCGATCATGGCTTTGAATTTCATTCGGTGCGCTCCCTGTGCGACGA
>CAMBXJ010000504.1 GCA_945871455.1 Asaia bogorensis | reverse complement strand
TGCCGTCCGAGGTTGCCAGCCAGGGACACCGAACCGCGGGGGCACTCGATCCACGTCCGGAAAGCGCCCCCTCGTCAAATGCCGAACGGTGTGGCCGCCGTCAGCTCAACGCGACGTCGAAGCCGCGCCTGGTGGCCGGCCGCGCCATGATCGTTTCATACCAGCGCTTCACATTCGGGAAATCGGCCAGGTCGACCTTGTGCCGCTCATGCCGCCAGGCCCAGCCCAGAATGGCGAAGTCGGCGATCGAGCATTCCCCCGCGACGTATTCGTGGTCGACCAACTGCTTGTCCAGGACCCCATACAGGCGGCGGGTCTCCTTGGAATACCGCTCCAGCCCGTAGCGCTGGTCCTGGGCGTTCTCCACTTGCAGGAAATGGTGCACCTGGCCCGGCATGGGGCCAAAGCCGCCCATCTGCCACATCAGCCATTCCAGGACCGGCACCTGCTTGCGCGGGTCGGACGGGTAAAATTTGCCGGTCTTCTGCCCCAGATAGATCAGGATCGCGCCGGACTCGAAGACCGAGATCGGTTGGCCGCCCGGTCCGTCCGTATCGACGATCGCGGGGATCCGGTTGTTCGGGCTGATCTTCAGGAAATCCGGCGCGAATTGCTCATTCTTGGAGATATTGACGGGGTGGACGTTGTAGGCGAGCCCCATCTCTTCCAGCGCGACGCTGATTTTGCGCCCGTTCGGCGTGTTCCAGGTGTAGAATTCGACTGCCATGATCCGTCTTCCCGATCCAACTCGGCCCAGTTTGCGCGTTCGGCAGGCGCGTCACAAGACAGGCCGGTTGCTTCCGGCGGCAGAACCGCGGGGCGCGGGTGACATCGTTGGCCTGCCGGCGAATGCCGCCGAACCGTCCATCCTGTTCCAGGATCAGCGTTTCGTCGTGCTGGACAAGCCGGCTGGCCTGGCCGTCCATCCCGGTCCGGCGGGCGGCCCCAATGTCGAGGATTGGTTTCCCCTGCTGTCCCGGCGCAAGGACGGTCCATGGCTGGCGCATCGGCTGGATGCCGACACCGCGGGGTGCCTGGTGATCGCGCTGCGCAAGGCGGCCTTGCTGGCGGCGCAGGCAGAATTTGCCAGCGGCCGAGCGCGCAAAACCTATTGGGCCGTGGTGCGTGGTCGTCCGCCGGACGACCACGGCACGATCGACGCGCCGCTGATCCGACGCAGCACCCGGGATGGCTGGCACATGGCCGTCGATCCGGCCGGGCAGCGCGCGGTGACCGATTGGCGGGTCCGGGGACGCGGCACGAATGCGGCCTGGCTGGAGCTTCGCCCGCGCACCGGGCGGACCCACCAGATCCGGGCTCATTGCGCCGCAATGGGGTTTCCCATTCTGGGCGACGACCGCTATGGCGGCGGCCCAGGTGCCTTGCATCTGCTGGCCCGCGCGATCGACCTTTCTTTGGTGCCACCGCTCTCGGCCCAGGCCGAACCGCCCGCCCTGATGCATCCGGCCCTGATCGCCTGCGGCTGGACATCCGGAACCATCGGTCGTGCCACTGAAACTGATCGAAAAATTTCATGAGTTCGCGAACTTCAATTTATTCGCTGGATGGCGTAAGTTAGCGGTGTTGGGAGACAGGACATGCCTCGCGGATCGCTTTGCCTCGCGCGTCAGGTCCACTCGTCCATCGTCAACATGCGGAAAGGAAGAGCCATGGCGGCGCTCAAGGGAAGCAAGACCGAGGACAATCTAAAGGCCGCGTTCGCCGGCGAATCGCAGGCCAACCGACGCTACCTGTATTTCGCCCAGAAGGCCGACGTCGAAGGCTACAACGACGTGGCGGCGGTGTTCCGCTCCACGGCGGAAGGGGAAACCGGCCACGCCCACGGCCATCTGGAATACCTGGAAGCCTCTGGCGACCCGGCGACCGGGCTGCCGATCGGCCCCACCAACCACAACCTGGCCGCCGCGGTGGCCGGTGAGACCCATGAATACACGGATATGTATCCGGGCATGGCTCGCACCGCCCGCGAGGAAGGGTTCGACGAAATCGCCGACTGGTTCGAAACCCTGGCGAAGGCCGAACGGTCGCACGCCGGTCGCTTCCAGCGGGCGCTGAACGAACTGGCCTGATACGCTTCGGATACCCCCTTCTCCGCGACAAGCGGCGAAGGGGGGTCATGCCGTCGTTTCGAACGCGCCGCGTTTCAAATACCTCCCGTTTCAAATGAAAGAATCAGCGATGAGAGAAGGCAGCCTGGAGGCGCCGACACGCCATCCGATTGCCTGGCGGGACGAGTCGTTCTACGACCCGGCAGAGATCGAGAAAGAAATGCGGCGGGTTTTCGACATCTGCCATGGTTGCCGCCGCTGCTTCAACCTGTGCGATTCATTCCCGATTCTGTTCGATCTGGTGGATGCCTCGCCGACCGAGGAACTGGACGGGGTCGACAGCCGCGACTTCAAGTCCGTCGTCGACAAATGCACGCTCTGTGACATGTGCTACATGACGAAGTGCCCCTATGTTCCGCCGCATTCCTTCAATCTGGATTTTCCCCACCTGATGCTGCGGCATCGGGCGATGGAAGCGCGCCAGGGGCAGGTATCGTTCCCCGACAAGCAATTGGCGGAAACCGATCGCAACGGCGTGCTGGCCGGCTTGGTCGCACCGATCGCCAACTGGGCGACCGCGCTCGGCAACACCACCGTCGGGCCGATTGTGCGCTCCGCCGCCGGGCTGCATCCGGATGCCGAACTGCCGAAATATGCCGGCCAGAGCTTTCAGAATTTAGCCGCGGAAACGCCGGTGCTGAACCGGGATGCCCCTGCGTTTGGGCGCAAGGTCGTGCTGTATGCCACGTGTTTCGTGAACTACAACACGCCGGAAGTCGGGGTTGCCCTGCGGTCCGTGCTGGCACGCAACGGGGTCGAATCGATCGTCGTGCACCCAAGCTGCTGCGGCATGCCGCTGTTGGAACAGGGCCGTATCGAGGACGTCGCAAAGAACGCCCGCAAGGTCGCGACCGAGATGAAGGACTGGATTGCCAAGGGCTACGACATCATCGCCCTGGTGCCGTCCTGTGCGTTGATGCTGAAATCCGAGTGGCCGCTGATCCTGCCGGAAGATCCCGACGTCATCACGCTGTCTCGCGCCACCTTCGATGTCGCCGAATACATCGTCGATATCGCCCGCAAGGAAGGCCTGGCTCCGGGCATGGAAC
>CAMBXJ010000503.1 GCA_945871455.1 Asaia bogorensis | reverse complement strand
TTCTTTGCCTGCCCCAGCACGGTGTGCAGCTCCGAGCCTCGCCCCGGGTCGCCACCGCCCGGCGCCTCGACCTTGATCACCTCGGCCCCCATGGCGGCCAGATAGCGCGTGGTGGTCGGCCCGGCGATCACCCAACTGAAATCCAGCACCCGTACGCCGGAAAGCGGCATGGGTCCCGCCGATACCCGTCCCTTGTGCCCGGTCGGCGTGATGGTCAGTCCGAATGGCGCGCCGGGAGCCTGGAGCGTCCGACCGGCGAGCGCGACCGGGCGGTAATAGCCGCGATGACGCATCTGCGGCGTATCCAGATGTTCGGCGACCTCCCGCAGTGGAAAACTGGGCACATGCGCGGCCTGGGCGGTGTCGGCGATCCATTGCTTGTCGTATTGCCGGCTCCATTCGGACATCAGAGCGTGCAGGGCGTCGAAATTCGCCACCCGATCCGCTTTGGTGACGAAGCGCGGGTCGGTTCCCCAGGCCGGCGCGTCCATCGCTTCCAGCCAGGACGCCCATTGTCGGTTTTCCCGCGGCGAAATCGCGGCGTAGCCGTCGCGCGCCGGCAGGATGCAGACCGTCGCGCCATTGCCGTCGGTCAGTCGCTTGCGGGCCCAGCTTCGGCCGGTCAGGCCGGCCCGCGTCAGTTCCGTCATCGCCATGGTCGCGAGGACTTCCTGCGTCGACACATCGATCGATGCGCCGGGCGGGTTGGCCGGAGGGGGATGCCCGGCCTGTTCGGCCAGAGTGGGAGACCCGACCTGGTTGACCGGAGGGACATAGCCGGCCTGTTCAGCCGGAGGGGCACACCCGGCCTGTTCGGCCAGAGGGGGAGACCCGGCCTGGTTGGCCGGAGGGGAATAGCCGGACTGTTCAGCCGGAGGGGAAAACAAAGCCGCGTGCATGCCGGCGCACGCCGCAGCAAGGCCGCTCAGGACCGCCGATTGCATGCCGACCGGGCGGATCGGCGGCTCCGACAGATCGTCCACCTGTCCGGTCAGCAGACGCGACATGCCGCTGGCGAAGAACAAGGTCAGGTCGGTGGCCGGATCGTCGGCTTGCGGGCCGGTCTGACCATAGGGGGAAATCGTCGCCAGAACGGCACGCGGGTTGAGCCGGCGGATCGCCGCCTCGGTCCAGGCGCCGGTGGAGAGGACCCCGGGCGCGCCTTCCCGCACGATCAGATCGGCGGCGGCGACGGCCGCATCCTGGGCCGCCCGGTCGACCGCGACGGTCTTGCCGTGGTTCAGATGATCCGCCAGGGCCGAACCGGCGACTGGGTCGATGCTGGTCACCCGTGCCCCGAGATCGGCCAGCAGCCGTCCGCAGAACGCTTCAGACAGGCCCGAGCCGATCTGGACCACTGTGAAACCCGCCAGCAAGGTCATGCCGATGTCCCCGTCCCGTTTCCCGGGTTGCCCGTCGTCTCGGACGGTCCCGCTTTCCCGTCGGCCACCTTGCGCCGAGCATGGCCGCCCGCCCGTCGATCGGGCGTTCGGTATTATCGGACACCGCCTCGCAGACGCCAAATCCGAATGCCGAGGCCGGTGTGGGGCGTGCGGGACCGTCACTTGCCGGTACGGCCGTGGGACATCACGTTACCGCGATGTGGAACCAACCCTATCTGGAAACCTGCTGCCGCTCGGCGTTGCACCGTTTGTTCCTGGCGGGTCCGTTGGGACGGCCATCCGCGCTGGCATGCGATGGGGCGGCGACGGCGCTGAAAGATGCCGCATGCCTGGATCGGCTGGCCGGCATGGACCTGGTCCACTCGACGCCGGACGGTCGGTTCCATCTTTCCGCCGCCGGCCGCGACCTGCACACCCTCTTGCTTGCCCGCCGAGGCAGGCAGGCCTGACGCGCCAAGGTCAGGCAGGTCAGGCCCAGGTGGGTCAGGCCAGGTGGGTCAGGCCCAGATGGGACAGGCCAGGTGGGTCAGGCCCAGATGGGACAGCCCAGATGGGCCAGACCAGATAGGTCAGGCCGGATAGGTCAGGCCGGATAGGTCAGGCCGGGTGGGTCAGGTCATGTGGGTCAGGCGAACCGTATCAGGCCAGGGGCGCGGTCAGGACCGTCTCGATATCCGACAACGTCACGCAGATGATCCGCGCGCCATCGGCGGCGGTGACCATGATCATGTCGCCCACGGCCAGCATGTCGGAAGCATCGGCAAAGAAATCCGGCTTGACGACGATCTCCAGACGCTCCTTGCCGGCCTTGTAATGCCACAGCGTAAAGCCGTTCGCGTAAGCGAGGACCGACAGATTGCGGATGGCGAAAACCATGGGGGAATACCTTTCGGGCAAAAAGAAAGGCCGCTGCCCCGGGTGGGGAAGCGGCCTTTGAAGGTGGGGGGGAGAACCGCGAGGGCGCGGCTATCCCGTTGACAAGAGCGTTTTAATGGCGGGTTGGAAACAGTGTCAACGACTTTTTTCCTAAATCTTCTTAAACGACGATGCCCTTGACGCGCAGCGGCCATTCCAGCCGGTCCATCGCTTCGCGCCACAACCGCCAATCGTTGCGCTCCACCGCATAGGCCGGGTTCGGCACCGCCTGCCGTTCCCCCCAGATGCGCAGGATGCGGGCATGCACCAGATCGATCCGCCGCTGCCGGTAAAGTCCGTCCAGGCACTTCACCACGTCGTCCGGTTCGCAGGGGCGGACGACACCGCCTTTATTGGCTGTATATCTGGCACCATCGCGACGCGCGGTCAGTGCCGCCATGGTCCAGAGCCACGCTTCCTCGGCGCTGCGGAAGGCCTGGACCCGAGGTCCGGAGACGCTGTGTGGGACGGCGGTGGGCTGGATACGGCAGGCTGCTTGCGACATGGGGTCTCTCCGAACGGGCGATGATGTATGCGACTGAAGGAACTAAACCATAGGTTGCATATCATGGCAATCCATAAAGGTGATTTTTCCTATTCCAATTGGCCTTGATTCCTAGGACACTGCGATCGCACCGATTCGCCGCCCCGATTCGCACTCGCCCCCTCGGCGGGCACGCGTCGCGGCGCCGGATCTGGGGCACATCACAGGCTTGCGATTTGGGATTTGGCCGATGGGACTGCCGGCATGAAACATGAGGATGTGTGGCGCGCGCTCGACACGCTCGCCGCGGAAAACGGGCTTTCGGTATCGGGCCTGGCGAAGCGCTCCGGCCTCGATCCCACCACGTTCAATCCGTCCAAACGA
>CAMBXJ010000502.1 GCA_945871455.1 Asaia bogorensis | reverse complement strand
CGGACCTCTCACCGTCCGGGCAGGCCCCAGGAATTCAAACGACAAATAAATCGCATTCCAAAGGCCGCGCCTTTGGTGGGGTCCAGGGGCAAAGCCCCTGGCGGGGTCCGGGGCGGAGCCACGCTCTTTCGCACCCTCCTCACCGCCAGCCTGCTCCTGCTGTCAGCCCACGTCCAGGCCGTCGACCCAGACGAGCGCCTGGCCGATCCCGCCCTCGAGTCTCGGGCCCGCGCCATCAGCACCGAACTGCGCTGCCTGGTCTGCCAGAACGAGTCGATCGACGAGTCCCACGCCGGCCTGGCGCGGGACATCCGCGTCCTGGTGCGGGAGCGGCTGACCGCGGGCGACAGCGATACCAAAACCATCCAATCGATTGTCGATCGGTACGGCGACTTCGTGCTGCTCCGACCACCGGTGAGGCCCGCGACGTGGCTGTTGTGGTTCGGGCCGGCGGCATTGCTGGTAGTGGGATTGGCCGCGTCGGCACTCTGGCTTCGGCGTCGCTCGGTGCCGCAAGAGGCAACCAAGGCCCTGACCCAGGACGAGCAACGGAAACTGGAGCGATTGCTGCGAGAAGGCGGTTCATGATCCTGCCGTTCCTGCTGGCGGCTTTGGCGTTCGCCGCCTTGGTCCTGCTTGTCCTGCCGCTGCTGCGGCCTGCTCCACCGGCCCAGATCGACGGCGCGTTCGACCGCGCGGTGTATCGGGACCAGTTGCGGGAGCTGGACCGCGACATCGCCCGCGGTCTGGTGACGGAGGCGGACGCGCAGGCCACGAGGCTGGAAATCCAACGCCGCATCCTGGCCACCGACGCGCACGATCCCGGTTCGGTTCGCCCGGGCGCATCCGGCCCCTCTCCATTTCTTGCAGGTGCGCTCGGCGTGCTGGTCCTGTCCGGTTCGCTTTGGATTTATCTGACCATCGGAGAGCCGAACCGGCCGGACATGCCCTTTGCGTCCCGTCCGCCGCCCGCGTCCGACGCGGGTCCCGATATGCGCCAGGCGATGGCCCAGCTTGAGGCACGCCTGAAGGAGGATCCCGACAACGCCGACGGTTGGCTGCTGTATGCTCGCGCCAACATGCTGCTGGGGCAGTGGGACAAGGCGGCCGACGCCTCGCGGCGTGCGATCGAGTTGGGGCGGACCGACCTGGAGACGCTCGCGACCCACGGCGAGATCCTGGTGGTGCGCGCGCAAGGCACGGTCACCGCGCCGGCGCGGGAGATCTTCGCCGCCATCCTGAAAACCGACCCCGCAAACCAGATGGCTCGGTTCTACATGGCCATGGCGACCGGCCAATCGGGCGAGCCGGCCCGCGCTGTTGCCCTGTTGCAAGCTCTGGCCGCCGAACTGCCGCCGCAAACGCCCGCCCGGACCGAGATCGACCGCCAGATCGCGGCTTTTGCCCGTCTGGCAGGCATGCCAGTGCCGGTCACCGCGCCGGGAACGGCATCCGTCGCCGCCGGTCAGTCCACGGGACCAAGGGCGGCAGCCGCGACACAGCCTGGGCCAGTGTCGGCCACACCATCCGGGCCGATGTCGGCCACACCATCCGGGCCGGTGTCGGCCACACCATCCGGGCCGGTCGCTCCCGGACCGGACGCCGATGCTGTCGCGGCCGCGGCGCAAATGTCAGAAGCGGACCGCCGAGCGATGGTCGGCGCGATGGTGTCCCGCCTCGCCGATCGACTGGACGCCAATCCCGACGATCTGGATGGCTGGTTGCGGTTGGGGCGAGCGCGCACCGTGCTGGGCGAGCGTGACAAGGCCGCGGATGCGTATGAAAGGGCGGCTATCCTACAGCCCACCGACCTATCCATCCCGCTGCGGGCGGTCGAGGCGCTGCTGGACGGATTGGCGGTCAGCGAGCCGGTGCCGGCCCGGGCGGTCAACATCCTGCGCCGCATCGAAGCGATCCAGCCAAACGAACCGGCCGCGCTCTGGTATCTGGGCCTGGCGGCGGCCCAAGGGCTGAAGCCCGATATCGCCCGTGGCTATTGGACCCGCCTGCGTGCGATCCTTCCGCCCGACAGTGACGACGGGCGCATGGTTCGCGCCGCGATCGAGGCTCTGTCACCCCGCTGACGGGTTACGACTGAATGATGGCTGGCTATCTCCGCCGTGCCGGCAACAACCGACACGGGGGAAGATCGCCAGGTTTCGGCGTCTGGACGGTGGGGACTACTCCACCGTCTCCTGCTCGCGATCCGCGCCACCCTCGTCGTCACCTTCGGTCTTCGCCACTGCGGGTGCCGACGCCTCGACGATCTCAAATTCGAGCTTGCCGTCCTTCAGCGTCACCTTGACCGCGCCGCCCTTGACCAGTTTGCCGAAAAGCAATTCCTCGGCCAGCGGCTTCTTGATGTACTCCTGGATCACGCGAGCCAGGGGACGTGCGCCGTACAGCTTGTCGTAGCCACGTTCCGCCAGCCATTCCTTGGCGCCCGAGGACAGTTCGATCGTCACGTTGCGATCCGCCAACTGGGCTTCCAACTGCATGACGAACTTTTCGACCACCTGACCCACGATTTCCTGCGTCAGGCCGGCGAAGGCGATGGTCGCATCCAGGCGGTTGCGGAATTCCGGCGTGAACAGGCGCTTGATCGCCTCCCCGTCTTCCCCTTCACGCCCCTCGCGTCCGAAGCCGATGGCTTCCTTCGCCAGATCGGACGCGCCGGCGTTCGTGGTCATAATCAGGATCACATTGCGGAAATCGACGCTCTTGCCGTTGTGGTCGGTCAGTTTCCCGTGGTCCATGATCTGCAGCAGGATGTTGAACAGATCCGGATGCGCCTTCTCGATTTCGTCCAGCAGCAGCACGGAGTGCGGATGCTGGTCGATCGCGTCGGTCAGCAACCCACCCTGGTCGAACCCGACATAGCCCGGCGGCGCGCCGATCAGACGCGATACCGAGTGGCGTTCCATATACTCCGACATGTCGAAGCGGATCAGCTCGATCCCCATGGTGGAGGCCAACTGGCGCGCCACCTCGGTCTTGCCGACACCGGTCGGGCCGCTGAACAGGTAGTTGCCGATCGGCTTCTCCGGTTCGCGCAATCCGGCCCGGGCCAGCTTGATGGCGGCGGACAGCGCCTCGATCGCCTTGTCCTGGCCGAACACCATCGACCTCAGGTCGCGTTCCAGGTTGCGCAAGGTCTCCTTGTCGTCGGCCGAGACCGACTTGGGAGGAAT
>CAMBXJ010000501.1 GCA_945871455.1 Asaia bogorensis | reverse complement strand
CCATCAAGGCCAGCAAGGCCGGGTCGCCATGACGCGTGTCGATACTGAACCACACCCGACCCGGCGCGACGTTGCGGCTGGACGGAAAGACATTCACCACCCCGACCGTGCCACGGCCCGGCTCGCCGCTGTCTGATACCGCGGCCAAGGCGATCTCCTCCACCGCCGAGATCAACGACGCCGCACCCATCAGCGCATCGCGACGCCCGGCCATGATGCTGCCGCCATGCGCGTCTTCGCCTTGGACGGTGACTTCGTACCAACTCTGCGCCAGTGCATGGGTTACCACACCAAGGTCGAGTTGCTCGTTTTCCAGTTGCGGTCCCTGTTCGATATGCAGCTCGAAATAGGCACCCAGATCCTGCAAAGCGGCCGGGTCGGCGCTGCCCTGCCAGCCGATGCGGCGCAATTCGTCGCCGAAGACCTTTCCGTCCGCGTCCTGCTTTGCCAGCACTTCGGCTTCCGGGAAGATGCCCATGGCGGCGCCGCTGCCCATCATCGGGGGCGAAAACCGGGCGCCTTCCTCATTCGTCCAATTGATCAGGACCAGCGGGGCTTCGGTCTCGGCGCCGGCCTCATGCAGGGCACGCATCACCTCCAGCCCAGCCAGAACACCCAGGATGCCGTCGAACTTGCCGCCGGTCGGTTGGGTGTCGAGATGGCTGCCGATGGCGATCGGCTTGCGGGACGGATCGCGGCCGGGGCGGTGGAAGACCATGTTGCCGATGCGATCGACGCTCAGGGTCAGGCCGACCGCTTCGCCCCAGCGTTGGAACAGCGCCCGCCCCTCCCCATCCAGGTCGGTCAGGGTTTGCCGGTTGCAGCCGCCCTTGGATGTGCCGCCGATCCTGGCGATCTCCATCAGGCTGTCCCACAACCGGGCACCGCTAAGCGGGATGTTCGTGGTCATTGGGCGTTCTCCATCCCGCTATGGGGTTGTTGGGCGACGCGCAGAAATTTCCGCATCGGGGGGCGAGGGCACATACCTCTCCGCGTCATGGTGGGCGCAGGCCCACCATCCACGATTTGCGAGGGTGGTGCTCCGCAAGTCGTGGATGGCGGGCCTGCGCCCACCATGACGTGGTCTTCCCTGTTGGAGCGGCAATTCTTGCGCGCCGCGTTACGGATGTGGGCCCCAGGGCGCGGCGTGGAGCAGCTTCACTTCCTGCTGCATGACCAGGGGACGGAACTTCGAGGCGAAGCCTTCCGCGAAATCCTTGTTGGCGAAGACGGCCGTCCAATGCGCGCGACGATCGGCATCGTCCTCGAACTTCCACAGATGCACGATCTGGTTGATGACACCGGTATCGCCCTGGAAATAGCCGACCAGATGCTTGTCATGGCCACCCTTTTGCAGCGCGGGAAAGCCAAGCTCCTGATACAGCTTCACGGCTTCCGCCATCTTGCCGACATACAGCGTGTAGGTCCTGAGTTCGTAAAGGGCCATTTTCGGTTCCTTTTTCGGTTGCCCGGTCACCGACCGACAGGCCAGGGGATTTCCTGGATGCCCCTATGTACCCAAGCTGTTTCGATCAGACCAGCGCCCCTTGCATGGCCACATCGCAGGCCTTGGTCTTGTCAACGACAGGGAGCGCCTGCTTGAATCAGGACCATGGCCGGCTCTCGTTCCTGACGGGTGGCTGATCGTAACGCACCCGTTGAAAGGCCTATCGCCGATGACCGCCCTTGCTGCCGTGGCCGACCTGATCGGCCCCGCGAATGTCCTGTCCGCGCCTGACGATATCGCGCCCTACGCCGTCGATTGGCGGGGCGTCTACCGCGGCACGCCGGAAGCCGTGCTGCGCCCTTCGACCACCCATGACGTGGCCGAGATCGTGAAGCGCTGTGCCGCCGAGAACCTGGCCATCGTCCCAGCGGGCGGGCGCACCGGCCTATGTGGCGGCGCGGTGCCGCAAGCCAATGGCCCACGCTCGGTGGTTTTGTCGCTGGAGCGGATGAACCGCATCCGCCATCTGGATGCGCGCGATTTCTCCATCGTGGCCGAGGCTGGATGCGTCGTGCAGAACGTCCAACAGGCGGCAGCCGAGGCCGGGCGGCTGTTCCCGATCCAATGGGGCGCGCAGGGTACCGCGCAGATCGGCGGCATGCTGTCCACCAATGCCGGCGGGATTCGCACCTTGCGCTGGGGCAACGCGCGCGAACTGGTGCTGGGACTGGAGGTCGTGCTGCCGGACGGGCGGGTGCTGGACGACCTGCGCCGCGTGCGCAAGGACAACAGCGGCTACGCGCTCCGCCATCTGTTCATCGGCGGGGAGGGCACGTTGGGCATCATCACCGCCGCCGCGCTCCGCCTGCAACCGGCGCTGAAACGCGTCGAGACCGCCTATGTCGCGGTGCCCAGCCCGGATGCGGCGCTGTCGCTGTTCTCCCGCGTCATGGAGAGCGGCGCCGACGTGATCGGCTTCGAACTCTGCGCCAATTACTGCATGGAGGTCGCCGCGCGCCATGGCGTCGGGCTGCGTATCCCGTTGCCGCTGGAAAGCCCCTGGTATGTGATGCTGGAGCTTGCCGCGGCGCATGAAAGCATCCCATTGCGGGAGATTATGGAAGGCACATTGGGCGAGGCGATGGAAGCCGGAGAGGTCAGCGACGCCGCCATCGCCGACAGCGAGGCCCAGCGTCAGGCGATCTGGAAAATCCGGGAGGACTATCCCGAGTGCTCCCGTCAGGAAGGCCCGTCGATCGGCACCGATACCGCGGTTCCGGTGTCCGCCGTGCCCGAGTTCCTGCGCGTGACGGAACGAGAACTGAAGGCGCGGTGGCCGGAAGGGCGCATGGCCGCGATCGGGCATGCCGGCGACGGCAACATCCATGTCTCCTTGCATGCGCCCGACGGTATGACCGACCGGTCCGCCTGGGTCGCGCGCGCCGGCGAGATGGAGCCGATGATCAATGCCATCGCGGTTTCGCTCGGCGGCAGTTTCTCCGCTGAACACGGGATCGGACAGTCGAAGCGCCATGCCATGACCAGCCACAAGAGCCAGGTGGCCATGGACGTGATGCGGCTGGTGAAGGACGCGCTGGATCCGACAAACCGGATGAACCCCGGGAAGGTGCTGCCCTGAACCCAAACGGCCCGAGTGGCCGGTCGTGGCCGGGCCTGGGCCGCTGGAGCGTGATGCGCCAGTCGATGCGCCAGTCGATGCGCGTGCGTTCCGGCGCAAACCGAT
>CAMBXJ010000500.1 GCA_945871455.1 Asaia bogorensis | reverse complement strand
CTGGTCGCCTCGATCGACCAGATCTCCGGCGGCCGCTTCCTGTTTGGCGTTGGCAACGGCTGGAACCAGGACGAAATGGAAAACCACGGCACCGCGTTCGCCACCCGCCACAAGCGCGCGCGGGAGAATATCGAGGCCATGAAGGCGATTTGGACGCAGACCAAGGCCGAATATCACGGGGAATTCGTCAATTTCGACCCGATGATGACCTGGCCGAAGCCTGTGCAAAAGCCATATCCCCCGATCCTGATTGGCGGCGCCTTCCCCTATTCCGCTCGACGCGCGCTCCGCTACGGCGATGGCTGGATGCCGCAGGTCACCGCAGGCAACCCGACGCCGCTGACCGATCTGATCCCCCGCTTCCGGCAGTTGACGGCCGAGGCCGGGCGTGATCCGGATGCCATGGATATTTCCATCGGCGGGCAGGCGCCGGATGCCGATCTGATCAAGCGGTATAACGACCTGAACGTCACCCGCGTGTCTACCAGCCTGCCGTCGGAAAAGGCGGACAAAATCCTGCCGATCCTGGACCAGTGGGTCGCGATCATGCGTCAGGTCAACGGCTGAGATGGACAAGGCCCCCTGGGATAAGGCGCTGCATGCCACCTTGACCGGCTGGCGCCGCCATCTGCATGCCCATCCCGAACTGACCCTGCACGAAAAGGAAACCTCTGCCTTCGTGCAGGCGCGCCTGACCGAACTGGGCGTGCCATTCGTGGCCGGAGTCGGCGGGCACGGCGTGGTGGCGACGATCACGCGGGGTCAGTCCAACCGCTCGGTCGGGTTGCGGGCCGATATGGATGCGCTGCCGATCACCGAGACCAGCGGCGTGACGCATGCGTCCACCAATCCCGGCGTGATGCATGCGTGCGGGCATGACGGGCATACGACGTCCCTGCTGGGGGCGGCGGCGCTGCTGTCGCGCGATCCGTCCTGGAGCGGCACGGTGCAACTGGTGTTCCAACCCGCGGAGGAAGGCGGGGGTGGCGCCAAAAGCATGATCGCCGACGGATTGTTCGAACGGTTTCCGATGGAGCGCATCTTCGGCTACCACAACTGGCCGGGCCTCGATGCCGGCACCGTCGCGGTGCATGACAGCGCGGTGATGGCGTCGGGCAACCGGCTCTATTTCATCGTCAAGGGCCATTCCGGGCACGCCGCCCTGCCGCATATGACTCGGGATCCGATGGTGGCATCGGCGCATTTGCTGCTGGCCCTGCAATCCATCGTGTCGCGGAACGTCGATCCGCTGGACAGCGCCGTGATCACCGTCGCCACCATGCAGGCCGGTTCCGCCGCCAACCAGATCCCGGGCGAGGCGGTGATGCGCGGCACCATGCGGACCTTACGCAATGCGGTCCGGGACCAGGTGGAGGAAGCGGTGCATCGCATCGCCGCCGGTGTGGCTCATACCTTCGCGGTGGAGATCGACGTGCAGATCCCGCGCGGGAATCCGGTCACCACCAACACGGCGGCCGAACGGGATCTGGCGGGTCTGGCGGTGACCGAAGCCGGGTTGCCGCTGCGTCGCGACATGGCCCCGGCGATGACGGGCGAGGACTTCGCGTGGTACCTCGACCACCGGCCTGGCGCGTTCGTGTGGATCGGCAACGGCCCGGCCGAGGGCGGGTGTGAATTGCACAATTCCAACTATGATTTCAACGACGCCATTCTGCCGGCCGCCGCCGGGTTCCTGGCCGGCGTGGCCAGGAAGGCGCTCGGGGATTAGCGGGTGCTGGCAAATGGGGGATCATCGTCGGGTGTGACCTGGATCGACGGCACATGTGACGGTGCGTGGGACGCTGGGTGCCAGTCGCGGGACCTTTTTCTGGCACAGGCTCTTGCCCTTTTTGCCCGGAAGGCGTTCCAACTCGCGGCATGATGGTTGCAGACATGACTGACCGGCTGGCGGCGCGCTATCGGCGCTTTGCCGAACAGGAAGCCCGGGGTCGCTCGCCGCTTTACGAGGCGGTGGCGCTGGGTGTTGCCGAAGACCCCAGGGTGTTGCGGGTTCTGGCCGAATTGCCGGCGGGCAAACAGCAACCGAACCTGCTGTTCGCCGCGGTGCGCGTGGTGTGCGGCACGCCCCGGAACTGGGCCGATTTCCGCAAGAGGTTCCTGGCGCAAACCAATGACGTTGTCGCGCTGATGGCCACCCGGGTGACCCAGACCAACGAGCCGGGGCGCTGCGCCGTCCTGCTGCCCGTGCTGCGTCGCCTGCATCAGCCCCTGGCATTGATCGAGGTCGGATCCTCGGCTGGATTGTGCCTGCAACTCGACCGCTACGGTTACGACTACGATGGTGTTCGTGTCGGACGTGAGGCACCGGCGCCGATCTTTCCCTGCCATGCCGGGGCAGGGACGCCGATACCGGACCGGGTGCCGGAGATCGCCTGGCGGGCCGGGATGGACCTGAATCCGATCGACCTTCGGGATGCGAGGGATGTCGCCTGGCTGGAAGCATTGGTCTGGCCCGACCAGACCGAGCGCCTGGCCCGACTGCGCGCGGCCATGGACGTGGCGCGCGCCACGCCGGCCCGGGTGCGAGCCGGAGATTTGACAACCGATCTACCGGCCCTGGTGGCGGACGCTCCGGTCGGGCCGACGATCGTTGTGTTTCATTCGGCGGTGCTGGGCTACGTGACCGAACCGGCCAAGCGGGACGCGTTCGCCCGTGCGGTCTGCGATCACGCCGCCGTCTGGATCAGTCACGAGGTTCCAGGCACGTTCCCCGCGATCGCCGAGCGTGCCGGGCGCAAGGGGCCAGCGGGGAGCTTCCTGCTGGCGGTCAACGGCCATCCCGTGGCCTGGACCGACCCACACGGCGCCTGGATCGATTGGCTCCAACCGCACTAAGTCCGTCGATCAACCGCTCGGCCGACCACAACATCGGCACGGTCCCACTCTGGCTGGAACCGGCGAACCGAACCGGGGCCTGGCGATACGGTCCGCGTCAGGCGCCGCTGTACTCCGCCCGGCGTGGGGATGCCCTAATCCAGGACGGCTCGTGTCACTTCGTTCTTGCGATCCCAGAACAATGTCACCTTGCCGATCCGGCAAAGATTCAGATTGGTCCAGGTTGCCTTGTCACCGTCTGTATAGACGACCATCATATCCCAGCGGCAGGCGGTCTCGCTGCGTTTGAAGGCGATATTGACGGAACTGCCGTCTTCCAGCGTGTCCTTGCCGAGAAT
>CAMBXJ010000499.1 GCA_945871455.1 Asaia bogorensis | reverse complement strand
TCCCCAACGGCCGCAACCTCAGACCGAACGCATTCTCCGTCCGCCATCCGGTGCCGCGATGGATGAACATGGTCGTCCCGGGCGAGCCGGCGAACCCCGATCGGGACGCCTGGCCGTGCCAATGGCCTGGACGCATGGGCTGGATGGGCTGGCGGGGTTCGATCCAATTAGCTCGATTCTGGATTGGACCAGTGATATCGACCAGGTTTCCGATCAAACAGGCAGACCAATAGGCTTCCTCGGCATGGCGCATCCGCTGGTGCGGCGTGCGGTCGGCCAGGCCCGTCGTACCGAGACCCCGTCCGGGCAGGATCGCCGCGTCGGCGTCGCCCGGGCCGCGGCGGGCACCGACGTGGCGGTGCTGCTCAGCTTCGCCGTCGAAATCCGGGCGCGGGATCATAGCGCGCTCCGCCGCCTGATCGGCGTCCTGCTGCCCCGTACGGGCGCGGCCTGCCCCATGGATGCGCCGGCCGACATGCTGGCGCTGGCGGTCGATACCGCCCACCCGGCGCCGCAAGATGCCTGGGATCGCTGGTTCGCCGGCTGGGTGCCGGACCGCGAGGCCGCCGCCATCGACGCGGCCAACCAGGTGGCGGAGCGCATGGAAGCGGCTTTCGCGGCGACGCATGGACGCATCCTGCACCATCAGGCCGCCGATCTCGATCGATGGCTGGACGTCCGCGCCGCCGATCTGTGCGGCGTCAGCCATTTGCCGCCGGCCGATCTGTTCGGCGTGCCGCCGCCAGGGCCGGTCTGGCGTCACCTGGCGGACCCGCTGGACCGGCTGGCCGGTTGCGCCGCCGATCCCGCCACGCCCGATGCGCGCCGGCGCGACGCACAGGCCGTCGTGTCCCATTACAAGCGGCTGGCCGGCGATCTGGCATCGCGCGCCGATCTGTCGGAGGTTCGGGTGGCGCGAACCGGCCTGCTGATGCTGGTGCCGGAGGACCTGCCGCCCGGGGCGGTCGCCGGCTCCTTGCCGCCGACATCGGATCCGGGGATGCGCCCACGCGGTCGGGATCCCGCCGATGGGGTTTGACGTCGGCGATTGCGTGCTGTCCGGTTCGGCGCTGACCGAGCCGTTCCTGCGCGACGAATTTCCCCATCTTGCCCAGCGTCCAGGCGTCCATCGCGCCTTGTCGGGCGACGCGACCTTGACGGCCTGCTGGTCCGCCTATCGGCGTCGTCTGCTGGGGCTGGGACGATCGGGGGGCGCGCTGCGGCTGCACCGGCACGTCATCGCCCCGTTGGCCGGTGTCCTCGGCTATGGCGAGCCCGTCCGCCAACCGGATGTCGCCACCCGGGAAGGCCAGGAGGACGGCGGCTGGCTGATGGCGGGCACCGATGGGATGCAACTGCGCGCCTGGTCGGTGCCGATGGACACCGGCCTGGATGCGCCAACCGGATCGGCGCGCGCCTATCGCACCAGCCCAACCCGGTCGGCCTTGCGGGTGCTGCTGGCCCGCGGAGAGCGGATCGGGCTGCTGACCAATGGCGACGTGCTGCGCCTGCTGATCAGCGATCCGGTCCATCCCGACAGCCATATCACCATCCCCCTGACGGGCGCCGATGGCTGGCGCGACCGCGACTTGCCGCCCGATTCCTTTACCCTGCTGCTGTCGCTGGCCGGCGCGCGCGACCAGACGCGGTTGCCGAACATTCTCGACGCCGCACGCCTGCATCAAACCCGGCTGACGAGCGAATTGCGGCTTCAGGCGCGCGACGGGCTGGAGTTGTTTCTGCGCGCGGTGGTGGAAAACCCCCAGAACGATCTGGGACACGATGCCAGGGGCGATGTCGGGAGCGATGCCGGGAACGATGTTGGGAACGACCCGGACAACGGTCCCGGGAACGACCCCGACAATGGCCCCGGGAACGGCCCCGGGAACGACCCAGCGAACGACCCAGGGAACAATCTGGGAAACCATGCCCGACCCGTTCAGGGGAGTGATCCATGGACCGTCCCAGGGGCCGCCCCAGGGACCATCCCAAGGACCATCCCAGGGGCCATCCCAGAGACCACCGGCGTCGCCGAACGCCCCGACGCGGCGGCGATCCTGTGGGAAGACGGGCTGATCCTGGTGCATCGGCTGCTGTTCGTCCTGAAACTGGAAGCCTCCACCGACCCGGCCCGCGCGTTCAGTTTCGCCTCCACCGCGCCGTGGCGATGCTCCCTGTCGCCCAACCAGGCACTGGGACCGCTGGTCCGCCGCCGTCTCGACCAGGGTCACGACACCGGGCGCATGCTGGAAGACGGGTTGCGCACCCTGTTCCGCGCCTTCCGCGACGGGTTGTATTCCGGCGAACTGAGCATTGCTCCGCTTGGCGGCGCGCTGTTCGGCGGGCGCAGCATGACCTTGCTGGACGATCTGGTCTGGGGGGAACACGCGGTCGCCGTCCTGCTCGACCGGCTGTTATGGACCAAGCCGAAGGGGCGGGCGCGGGAACGGGTGCATTACGGCGCGCTGGATGTCGAGGACCTGGGCGGCGTTTATGAGTCGCTGCTGGAACTGGAACCCGGCATCGCCCGCGAACCGATGGTCCGCCTGCGCAGGGCGAAGCAGGAGATCGTGGTGCCGATGCGGGATAACCCGATGCGGGATCAAGCGGTGGGGAGTGAACCGGTGGGGGATCACCCGGTAAGGGATCACCGGGCAGGGGATCACCGGGTAGGGGATCGGCCGGTAGGGGGGCGGGCGGCGCGGACGCGGCGCGGGGTGGTTGCAGCGGTCGAACCAATCGACCCGGTCGCACTGGTCGAACCGGTCCAGCCGGGCGCACCGGTCGGACCGGGCGCAACGGGCCACTCGGTCGAACCAATCCACTCGGTCGAACCAATCCACTCGGGCGAACCGGGCGCACCGAACGAGCCGGCCGGATCGGTCGAAATCGTGGAATCCATTCCGCCCGGACGGTTCTTCCTCCATTCCGGACGAGAACGGAAATCGTCCGGGTCCTATTACACCCCGCACGGATTTGTCCGTTACCTGGTGTGCGCGACCCTGGGGCCGCTGGTGCGTCGGCTCAGCCCCGACGACGATCCCGATCCGGCGGCGCTGCTGACCTTGCGGGTCGTCGATCCGGCAACCGGCAGCGGCCATTTCCTGGTCGAAGCCTGCCGCTTCCTCGGCGAGGCCCTGCACGCGGCCTGTCGCGCCTGCGATGAACAGGCCGCCGCGGCGACACGAGCAGCCG
>CAMBXJ010000498.1 GCA_945871455.1 Asaia bogorensis | reverse complement strand
TGGCCGCATGGGATGATCGGCACCGAATCGAAGGCGGCGAGTTGATAGTCGGCCTCCAGCTTCCGCCGTTCGGCATCGCTGCCCGCATCGATCCAGGCGGCCAGCGCATTCTCGATCCGCGGATCGTCCGGCCAGCCGAACCACGCTTTCGGGCCGTTGCTGCGCATCGGGTTGGACAGCAGCGGCGACGTGAACTCCGGCGCCGGCGCACCGGCGGGGAACAGCGACCAGCCGCCCTTGTCCAGCGACTCCTTGGACGTGCGGCGCTGCACCACGGTGCCCCAGTCCGTCATCTGCTCGTCGATGTTCATTCCCACCTTGCGCAGGGCGTCGACCGCGACGGTGATGAAGGCGTTGTACACGACCTGATCGGTGGGATGCATGACCACCAGGCGCTCGCCCTTGTAGCCGGCTTCCTCCAGCATCTTCTTGACCTGATCGACGGTTTTCCGGTTTCGGACATTGTCCATGCCGGCCTCGGTGGCGGAGGGCATGCCCGGGACGAAGAAGCCAATGGGCGCGCGCCAGGTGGACGGGTCCTCACCCATCGCCGCGATCATGCACTCCTTCTGATCGATCGCCGCCAGCATCGCCCGCCGGATGCCGGGATTGGCGGTCGGGCCCGTGATGTGGTTCGGCCGCAGCAACGCGATCGTGCCGTAGATGTCCAACTGCCCGGTCATCACCCCGGCATTGCGCTTCAGCATCGGGATCAGGTCCGGCTGCGGCAATTCCAGCCAGTCGACCTCCCCCGAGGCCAGGGCGTTGGCGGCGGTCGCCGCGTCGGGCACCACCTTCCATTCGACCCGGTCGACATGGACCTTATGACCGCCCGAAGTGTAGGACGCCGGCTCCTGGCGCGGAACATAGCGATCGAACCGAGCGAACGACGCATGGCTGCCGGACACGTAATCGCCGGGCAGGAAGCGGAACGGTCCGCAGCCGACGACCTCGGTCACCTGTTTGAACGGATCGACCGAGGCGGCGATCCGCTCGGGCATCATGACCGGGGCTGGCTGCACCTTCGACAGGAACCGGGTCAGCAGCGGGAACGGCTTGCTGAGCCGCCAAACCAGGGTGCGATCGTCCTTGGCCTCAATCGCATCGACGCGGGCATGGATCACCGGTGCGCTGGCATCGCGCTTCAACCAGCGTTGCAGGGACGCGACACAGTCGCGCGCCAGGACCGGCGTGCCGTCGTGCCAGACCAGGCCATCCCGCAAGCGCATGGTCCAGCGCTTGCCGTCGTCCTCGATGACATGACCTTCGACCATCAGCGGCTGCGGCTCGAAGGCTTCGTCGCGGCCATACAGGGTCTCGTAGACCATCAAGGCGAAGTTGCGGGTCACGGTGGCGGTGGTCCAGACCGGGTCCAGGCTGGTGAGATTGGCCTGCGGGACGAAGATCAGCGGCTTGTTCCCGGCGGCGATGGCCGGCCGAGCGAGTGGGGCTATTGCGGCTGTTGCCAGAAAATTGCGTCGTTTCAAGACATTCCTCCCACCGAGCCGTTGCCGCTCTTGTTAGCGGGCGGATTGTAGGGGGGTGCCGGCGTTCGCGAAAGCGCCAACCGGACTTTCAGTCAGAGACCGCGGCTGCCAGGCCCGAGCATCCCGTGCCACGTGGATCCTGGGTCTGGAAACCAGTGCGGAATCGGTCAGACGAGCCTGATTCCCGCATCGCGGGTCTCAAACTCCACGATCACCGACAGCGGGCCGGACGGTGTCGTCACGGCATAGGCGACCGTGCCGACTTCGGCGACCTGGGGCATGATGCCGGGCAGCAACCCGGCGAAGTCGGGCGTGATCGTGGTGAACTGGACGAACAGGCCCGGTTCGGCCGCGGATGTCTGGTTGCCGCCGGACACATGGAATTTACCGCCCTCACCGACCCCGGCCGGCTGGTTTGCCAGGCGGGGCGGCGTGACGAAGGTCAACTCCGTGTCGCCGGGTCCCCAGCCTGCCCTCGCGGATACCGTATCGCTCATCGCGTGTCTCCTTTGAGACGCGCCGGAATAACATCCGGCGAACGGTATATTTGACATATGGCACTTGTCGCGGCGATGGCCGCCACGTTAGGGATCGTTCACAAAAAACGCGGCATGGGCGCCCCGGCGTTGGTTCGGCCGGCGCCCTACTCCGCTGCCTTGGCCACGCCAGAGACCCGGGTCCGGGTGCGCAGCGTCACGAACTCCTCCGCCGCGGTCGGATGGATCCCGATCGTGCGATCGAAATCGGCCTTGGTGGCGCCCATGACCACGGCAATCGCCAGGCCCTGCAGGATCTCCGGCGCGTCCTCGCCCACCATATGCGCCCCGAGGATTTTCTGGCTGGCCTGATCCACCACCAGCTTCATCATGGTCTTGCGCGTGCGGCCCGACAGGGTATGGCGCATCGGGGTGAATTTGGTGACGTAGACATCGACCGGGCCTTCGGCCGCGGCCTCCTCCTCGGTCAGTCCGACGGTGCCCACCGGCGGGGTCGAGAACACGTCCGAGGGGATGTTGCGCAGCGACACGCCGCGGGGGTTCTTGCCAAACAGCGTATCGGCCAGGGCATGGCCCTCCGCCGTCGCGACCGGGGTCAGATTGACCCGGTCGGTGACGTCGCCCCTGGCGAAGATATGCGGCTGCGCGGTGCGGAGGTTGTCATCGACGATCACGGCCCCGGCCGCGTTGGTGGTGACGCCGGCCTGCTCCAACCCCATCCCGGCGGTGGAGGGTTTGCGCCCGGTGGCGAAGAACACCAGGTCGGCCTCGATTGTCTGGCCGTGACCGAAGGTCAGCACCCGCGCATCCCCGGCGGCTTCCACTTTCTCCGGCTGGCAGCCCGGATGCAGGATGACGCCCTGGGTTTCCAACGCCTCCGCCAGGCTTTCCCGGACATCCTGATCGAAGCCGCGCAGGGGCAGAGCCTGGCGGTAGATCAGATGCACCTCCGCGCCCAGGGCACTGAAAATGCCGGCGAATTCCACCGCGATGAAACCGGAGCCGACAATCGCGATACGCCTCGGCATCCGCTCCAGATAGAACGCGTCGTCGGAGATGATGCCCAGTTCCGCCCCCGGGATCGGCGGGCGCACGGGATGGCCGCCGGTGGCGACGACGATCTTCTCGGCGGTGATGCGCTTGCCGCCGACGTCGAGCGTGTGGGGGTCGACGAAGACCGCCCGCGCGTCGAAAATCGTGGCGCCGGCGCCATTCAGCAGGCGGCGATAGAT
>CAMBXJ010000497.1 GCA_945871455.1 Asaia bogorensis | reverse complement strand
GCGTCCACCACCATGACTTTCGCGCCGCGGAGCGCAAAGCCAAGCGCGGTGGCGCGACCGATGCCGCCGCCGCCGCCGGTGATGAGGGCGACTTTGTTGGTCAAGTCCATGGGTTCGGTTCCTTCCCGTCTTGCGTTGCGCGGGAGGTTACGGCGGGTTGTGGGTGGACGCCAGACCGAGGGGGGTCTGTCGTCCTATCCCGATCAGGCCCCAACCCAACCGCCCCACATTGCCAACCACCACCAACTGTCGTTGCATGTCCCCCGACATCAGGGAGAAGACAAACATGGTCGACCGCTCGCGCTGGGACCCGGAAATGGCCGCCTTCACGGCGATCGCCGACGCGGAAGCCGCGAAACATCCACCGGTCAAGGTGGAACTGCCGCTGGAACCGCATCGCCGCGTCAACGACCTGTTGGGTCTGCGCACGGCCGTCGGCGGCCCGGTGATGGCGGAAACCACGGACCGATGGATCGCCGCGCGAGGCCGGCGGATTTTCTGTCGCGTCTACAAGCCGGCGACCACCGGAACCCGCCCGACTCTGGTGTATTTCCATGGCGGCGGCTGGGTATGGGCGAATGTCGATACGCATGACCGCATCGTGCGCGAATACGCCGCTTCCGGTGACGTCAACGCCGTCAGCGTCGACTACACCCTGTCCCCGGAAGCGAAATTCCCCCAGGCGCTGGAAGAATGCGCCGCCGTCGTGCGCTGGGTCGCGGAAAACGGCGCGGACTGGGGGCTGGACGGATCTCGGATCCTGCTGGGTGGGGACTCGGCGGGCGGCAACCTTGCCCTCGGGGCGGCGCTGCTGCTGCGCGACACCGGCGGCCCGGCTCTGCGCGGCATTCTGGCCAACTATCCGGTCAGCGACAGCCGCTTCGACACGCCCAGCTATGAGGAATTCGGGGCAGGGGGCTACGGGCTGAACCGAGAGCGGATGGCGTTTTACTGGAGCGTCTATGCCGCGCATGAGGCCGATCGACTGAACCCGCTCGCTGCCCCGTTGCGGGCCGATCTGCGTGGCATGCCGCCGGTCTGCGTGCTGCTGGCCGAACTCGACGTGCTGCGCAGCGAAGGCGAGGCCCTGGTCGAAAAACTGCGGGCGTCCGGTGTCGATGTGGAAACCAGGACGTTCCAGGGCGTGGTGCACGGATTCCTGCGCGCCACCGAAAGCGTGACGAAAGCGCGGGACGCCGTGGCCACCGCCGGCGCCTGGATGAAACGCGTCGGGTAGGTCGCGTGGCGGGGACCAGGGCAGGGGGAAGGCACGGGTTGGGCGCGGAAGCTGGCCTCGACAACCGGTCGTTCGGCGGGTTCGCCCGCCGCTTCTGTTGCCGAATGACCTGCGCAGGCGCTAGGCTAATCCCATGAGTGAGGGACCATCGGGGCGGTGACGGCCGCGGGTTACGGCACTGGGCGGTTCAGGCCCATCCGACCCGGATCGAAAGCACGCCGAGCAGCCCCGTCGACAGGATAGAGGAGAACGCCATGCACCTGATGTATTTCACCGAACAGCCGATGTCGGCCTACGACGCGAAGGCCGGGCTGGATTTCGGCGCCACCGCGCTGATGTTCCCGAACAGCCACTTCGATCCGGTCCAAGGCAGCCGGCTGTATAACGAATACCTGGAACACTACATCCTGGCCGATGAACTCGGCATCGACGGCATCATGCTGAACGAGCATCACAATGCGCCGTTCTGCATGCAGGCACGCGCCAACATCTTCGCCTCCGCCCTCGCCGCCGCCACCAAAAACTGCAAAATCGTCATGCTCGGCAATCCCCTGCCGGCCTGGGACAACCCGGTGCAGTTGTCCGAGGAGCTGTCGATGATCGACATGCTGTCCAAGGGCCGCCTGGTGTCCGGCTTCGTCCGCGGCGGTGGGCAGGAACAGTTGGCCGGCGGCATCAACCCCGCGTTCAACCGGGAGCGGTTCGAGGAAGCGCACGACCTGATCGTGAAGTCCTGGACCACGCCCGGCCCGTTCCGGTGGGAAGGCACGCATTACCAGAACCGCGTCGTGAACCCCTGGACCGTGCCGTTGCAGAAGCCGCACCCGCGCATCTGGATTCCCGGCGTGATCAGCAAGGAAACCATCATCTGGGCGGCGCAGCACGGCTACCCCTATATCGCTCTGAATACGCCGGTGGACCGCACCCGCCAGATCTGGGACATCTACGACACCGCCGCGGCCGAAGCCGGGTTCAAGGGCGGCCCGGACTATCACGGCTTGCTGAAGCAAATCCATGTCGCCGAAACCGAGGAAAAGGCGGTCGAGAACGCGCGCCAGTTCATGTGGATGCAGGGCGAATTCACCGGCCTGGCTCACCCAGTCTGGAGCACGCCGGCCGGCTACGGCAGCCCTGACAACCGTCGCGCCTTCGTCGAATTCGCCACCGGCCGGTCCAAGAGCCCGCGCTATCGCCCGGCTCTGGAAAAGCAGATGGACGAGCTGATGATCATCGCCGGCACGCCGAAGCAGGTCATCGCCAAACTGCGCATGCTGCTGGAAGAAACCCGGCCCGGCATCCTCGCCTTCTGGGGCAATGACGGCACCGTCACGCACCAGGACGCCAAGACCTGCATCCGCTTGCTGGGTGAGGAAGTGTTCCCGGCGGTGCGTGAAATGGCGAAAGAGTTCGACCTGAAAAGCCCGTTCGAAACCAACCAGCCGGTCAGCACGAAGTTCATGAACCTGCCCGCCCAGCCGGTGAAGGCGGCAGCCGAGTAATACCAACTGGCCGAATGCTTCGCTCTCTGGTCCGCGCAACCCCGTCATGCCGGCGCAGGCCGGCATCCACGACTTTCCCAAGCTGCAACCACAAAAGCCGTGGATGGCGGCCCGGAGCCTGCCCTCGGGCTTGACCCGTGGGGCCGCCATGACGGAGTTGCTGTCCGGTGGGTTAGCGTTTCGGCCGGTTTGTATAAGATCAGACGACCTGCGGTTACGCCCACGAGCAATCGCTGCGAGTGGGCGCACCCAAATAGACGCCTCGGGTGGATTGACCGCCCCTCATCGTCATTGCGCGGCCTGACCTGGCAACCCGCGCTTCACCGGCGGGGGGGGGGCAAGTTCGGCGCTGACGGGGAGGTCGGGGCATCGGTCAATGGTTGCGCCGGCCGGTATATGACGCCCGCGGCAGATCGCGCCCGGCGGACTTCAGGCCTGCCGGTCGCGGTCGGAGCCTGGGCCTGTGACGCGAGAACCTCCCCTTGGA
>CAMBXJ010000496.1 GCA_945871455.1 Asaia bogorensis | reverse complement strand
AAACCGATCCGAAACCCTGGTATAAACTTGGGCGAAAATCGCCAACAGCCCGTTTCGCGTTAAATTGACCATTCCGGAATTTTGTTAACAATCGCCCAAAATCCAGGCAAAATATCGCAAACCAGAGGGTCTGGACCCCAAAAACGGCAGCTCACCGGGGAACTCCACTTTATTGCTTGCCATCGATATCGCGTCCAGACTAGAATAAAAAGCAAACATTCAGCCGGTTCCCTTGCCCCGGGATCCCTGCTCCATCCCAATGCCCCCGCTTCGAACATCAGAATCGCACGTCCATGTTCGAAAACGGCGCGATGCAACCCCTGGCAAGGACGAGTCACACGAGGCGAAACCCGCGCTCGGCCACATTTGGCAATGCTTCTCGGCCCCCCAACGCACCATCGGCCCGGCCCCACCGGATCGGTGCCCGCCGGATCGGTCATCGGCGAGCGCGGATTTTACGCGCACGGGGACGTCCGTACAGCGACGCGCACGACAACGACGCGCACAACTAATCGCCGCAACCGAGGCGTCCCCTCACCGTCAATGCCGGATGTGATCCTCCCATCCGTTGAAACGCGGGTTACCCGGTCGAACCCGGCAATGGCGGTGCGGGGCGGCGCATCGGCGCATCCACCTGTAGCGATCATTTGCGCGCGTCCCCCGACCGGCCGCCCCGGTCAGCGGTGCCTGCCGCCCGACGGCGCCCTTTCCGTCCAATACGACGCGCGGACCGTTCCGGATTCTTGCTTTGCCGAGTGATTCACCCGCTGTTAGGTTCCGCTCCGCGTGATCACGCTCCAACACTCCGCGTGATCACGCTCCAACACTGTGGGGGAACCACCATGAAACTGCTGCGCTATGGACCCGTCGGGGCCGAACGCCCTGCCCTGCTCGACGCCAACGGCGATATCCGCTGCCTTGCCGGGGTCGTGCGCGACATCGACGGCTTCGCCCTGTCCGATGCGGCGCTGAACATGATCCGCGCGATCGACCCCAGCAGCCTGCCGAAGGTGGACGGCAATCCCCGGATCGGCCCCTGCGTCGTCCGCCCGCTGAACTATATCTGCATCGGCCTGAACTACGCCGACCACGCGGCGGAAGTCGGCATGCCGCTGCCCAAGGAACCGATCGTGTTCGTGAAATCGCTGTCCGCGTTCTGCGGCCCCAATGACGACGTGCTGCGCCCGCGCGGGTCCACCAAGCTCGACTGGGAATGTGAGCTGGGGATCGTGATCGGCAAAACGGCCCGCTACATCACCGAAGCCCAATCGATGGACCACGTCGCCGGCTACTGCGTCTGCAACGATGTCAGCGAGCGGGAGTTCCAGTTCGAGCGCGGCGGCACCTGGGACAAGGGCAAAGGCTGCGACACGTTCGGCCCGACCGGCCCCTGGATGGTGACGAAGGACGAGATCGCCGATCCGCAGAACCTGGGCATCTGGACCGAGGTGAACGGCAAGAAGATGCAGAACGGCTCGACGAAGACGATGGTCTTCGGGGTCGTGCAGGTCGTCGCTTATGTCAGCCAGTTCATCACCCTGCAGCCGGGCGACGTGATCGCCACCGGCACGCCGCCGGGCGTGGGGTCCGGCATGAAGCCGACGCCCGTCTACCTGCAGCCGGGCGATGTGATGCGCCTGGGCGTCGACGGGCTGGGGGTCCAGACTCAGCGCGTCGTGCAGGCCTGACCGGTCCGGGAATCAAAGCATTCTCCCGCCCCCCTCGCGGGTGGGGGAATGCCGTCCCGCCGGCCCACGATTCAGGGAAATGCGAGAACCACGAGGTTTGGGCGTGGCGGCGGGGGCCGCAATGCTCGCTTCTTCGGTCCGATCCGATCAGTACCGTTCGTCCGGCGCCCGCACGCCGGGGGACGCGCCAAACCGGCGGTGGTGCTGTTCCCATAATTCGGCCGGGTCGGTAACGCCGGGCAGCACCGCGTTCATGCCGCAGGTCGGGCAGAGCGGCGTTTCCCCGTCGTCGATCCAATCGATGACATCGACCGCCTCAAACACATGCAGGCACCCGCAGCAGCCACACAGCATCCCTTACCTCATCCCCCCGGCCAGTCCCGCGGCATGGTTTCGTAGAGCGAGTCCGACCGGCGATAATCCCGCAATCGGATCGCACCGTTGAATAGCACAGCCGCACCGCCGGACAGGAACGCGATGCCCGAACCGCCTCGTTTGTCGCCCCAGCGCGCCGTCGTCCTGCTGATCGTCGGGACCGCCTGCCTGCGCCTGCTGTTTGCCGGCGCCGTCGGTCTGGGCATGGACGAGAGCTACATGGTGGTCTCCGGCCGCGTGCTCTCGCTGGGATATTTCGATCATCCTCCGGCCGCGTGGTGGCTGTCCCGGGGCGCCACCTGGCTGGCCGGCGAAGAGACCGCGCTGGTCGCCCGCCTGCCCTTCATCGCGCTGTTCGCCTTGTCTACCTGGCTGATGTTTCGCCTGACCACGCACATCGCGGATGCGCGCGCCGGGTTCTGGGCGGCCGTCCTGCTGAACCTGTCGCCGGTCTTCGGCGTCACCACCGGCACCTGGGTGCTGCCGGACGGCCCACTCGACTGCGCTCTGATCGGCGCGGCGGTCTGCCTGGTGCATGCGTTGCCATCGAGTGAACGCGCCGCATGGGGGTGGTGGGCCGGCGCGGGCGTGTGCGCCGGCCTGGCGCTGTTTTCGAAATACACCGCCGTGCTGACCATCGCCGGCGCGGTCATCTACCTGCTGATCGCTCGGGACCACCGTACCTGGCTGCGACGACCGCATCCATATCTGGCGGCCTTGCTCGCGTTGTTGGTGTTTTCGCCGGTGATCCTGTGGAATGCGACCCATGGCTGGGCGTCTTTCACGTTCCAGGGCGACCGAGCGGTCGGACTGCGCTTCCAACCCCTGGCGCCGTTGCAGGTCCTGCTGGGAGAGGCACTGTTCGTGCTGCCCTGGATCTGGCTGCCGATGATGATTGTGTTCGTCCTGGCATTGCTGCCGAATCGGCGCGTCACGGCGTCGATACCCGGCCGGCCAGCGAGCGAAAACGCGCCACGGATATTGGCGGAGCGGATCTGGCAGGGGCGATTGCTGGCTTGCCTCGCCGCGCCGCCGATCGTCGGGTTCGCGCTGATCGCCGCCTGGTCCAGCCGCCGGATCCTGTTCCATTGGGCCGCGCCCGGCTACCTGATGCTGTTCCCACTGCTGGGCCAGGTGGTCAGCGAGAGGATCGGCTCCGGGTGGGT
>CAMBXJ010000495.1 GCA_945871455.1 Asaia bogorensis | reverse complement strand
TCCGGTAGTTGATCGCCGCGTCGGCGCCCAGGCGGATGCAGGCGGCGCATTTGTCGTCCGACCCGGCGGTGGCATAGACGGTGGCGCCGAATTCATGAGCGAACTGGATGGCGGTGACGCCGATCCCGCTGGTGCCGCCATGGATCAGTACTTTCTCGCCGCGCGCCAGGCGTCCGGCCTGGAACAGGTTCGCCCAGACGGTGAAGCTGGTTTCGGGCAGCGCGGCGGCGCGCAGCCCGTCATAGCCTCCGGGCCAGGGCAGGCATTGCGGGGCGGGGGCGGTGCAGTATTCGGCATAGCCGCCGCCGTTGGTCAGGGCGCAGACCTTGTCACCCAGCTTCCAGGTGGTGACGTCAGTGCCGACCATCACGACCTCGCCCGCGACTTCCAGGCCCAGGATCGGGCTGGCGCCGGGCGGCGGCGGGTAGGATCCCTGGCGCTGGGCGATATCGGGGCGGTTTACACCGGCGGCCTCGACGCGGATCAGCACCTCGTCTGGCTTCGGCGATGGGATCGGGCCTTGGGCGAGCTTCATGACCTCGGGTCCGCCGGCGCCATCCATTTGGATGAAGGCCATGGTCTGTGGCAGGGGCATCGTGGTTCCTCCGTGCGTTTCTCGCGGCTAGTGCCATTGCCGAGGCACCAAGGGAAGGTGGTTCGGCGCGCGGCAGGTCCGCATCGGCGCCCGGCATATCGGCGCTGGGCCACATCCGCGCTTGACCCCGGGGGCGCGGGGTCGCATGTGTCCGGCGCCAGACGGCCGGACGGCCGCTGCTTCTGGGTTCAACCAGGGGTGGAGGAAAGTCCGGGCTCCACGGGAATACGGTGCCGGTTAACGACCGGCGGGGGCGACCCCAGGGAAAGTGCCACAGAAAACAAACCGCCCGCGCAAGGTAACCCGGTCACCCCGGGGGCACCCCGCGGGCAAGGGCGAAACGGTGCGGCAAGAGCGCACCGCGCCCCTGGCAACAGGGGCGGCAGGGTAAACCCCACCGGGAGCAAGACCGAATAGGGACGGCCGCATCGCAAGATGCAGGAGCATTTCCGCTTCGCCGTCCGGGTTGGTCGCGTGAGGCGTGCCGCGAGGCGCGTCCCAGAGGAATGGTCGTCCCGCGGGTTCGCTTGCGGACCCGCGGACAGAACCCGGCTTACAGGCCGTCTGGCGGTATTTCGGGGCTTCCGCCCCGGACCCCGACCAGGGCTTTGCCCTGGACCCACCAAAGGCGCGGCCTTTGGAATGCGATTCTTTGGTTGCCTTGAGGGATGGGGCGCTACCCGGACATCTCACCGTCCGTGTAGCGCCCCATCCCTCAAGGCAACAATGGTCCGGTTCCAAGGGCCGTCGCCCTTGGTGGGGTCCAGGGGCAAAGCCCTGGTCGGGGTCCGGGGCGGAAGCCCCGTCCTTCCCTTACTCCGCCGCCGCCGCCTGTCGAGCGGGACCTGCTAGTTGGAAGCCGTCGTAGCCCTTGGCGGCGACTTCCTCGCATTCCCGCCGATACGTGCCGACACCGCCGATATAGGGCATGAACACGCGCGGCTTGCCCTAGATATTGGCGCCCATGTACCACGAATTCGCCGACGGGTACAGCGTGGTGTAGGCAACCTTGTTGACGTGCTCGACCCAGGCGTCCTCGGCGGACAGGGTCGCTTCCATGCAGTCCAGTTGTCGGCTGTTCATCCAGGTCAGGCAGTCGGTGATCCAATCGACATGCTGCTCGATGGACACCATCATGTTGCTCAGGACCGACGGGCTGCCCGGGCCGGTGATCATGAACAGGTTGGGGAAGCCCGCGGTCATCAGCCCCAGATAGGTGCGCGGTCCGGCTTCCCACTTGTCTTTCAGCGCCACTCCGTCGCGGCCACGGATGTCGACACCGGTCAGCGCGCCGGTCATCGCATCGAAGCCGGTTGCGAACACGATCACGTCCAACTTGTATTCGATACCGCCGGTGATCAGCCCGTCCGGGGTGATCTCCTCGATCGGAGCGGAACGGACGTCGATCAGATGGACGTTTTCGCGGTTGTAGGTCTGGTAGTAGTTGGTATCGACGCAGATCCGCTTGGTGCCGATCGGATGGTTGGTCGGCGCCAACAGTTCCGCGGTCTTCGGGTCGGTGACGATCGAACGGATCTTGCCGCGCACGAATTCGGCCGCGGTGTCGTTCGACTGCTTGTTCAGAACCAGGTCGTTGAACACCGCCATGAAGGTGGTGCCGCCGCTGCGCCAGCGGGTTTCAAACATCTCCTGCCGCTGGGTGTCGTCAACCGCCAGGGCGGATATGTCGTTGGGATTGGCCAGCACGCCGTTGCGGGAATGGCGAGCGTCTTCGCGCTTCTGCGGATAGACGGATTTCCAGGCCTTTTCGTAAGGCTCGTTCATGGGGCCGTTGCGGGAAGGGATGCTGAAATTCGGCGTCCGCTGGAAGACGAACAGGTCCTTTGCCTGTTCGGCGATCACCGGGATCGCCTGGATGGCAGACGAGCCGGTGCCGATGACGCCCACGCGCAGGCCGGTCAGATCGACGCCTTCGTGCGGCCAGTGGCCAGTGTGATAGGTGGCGCCCTTGAAGCTGTCGGCCCCCTTGAAATCCGGACGGCGCGCGGCGGACAGGCAGCCCGTGGCCATCACGACATGCCGGCAGGACACGACGTCGCCCTGGTCTGTACGCACGGTCCAGCGGTGCGTAGCCTCATCGAAGCTGGCGTCGGTGACGCGGGTTTCGAACTTGATGTCGCGCTTCAGGTCCAACCGGTCGGCGACATGGTTGGCATAGCGCAGAATTTCCGGCTGGCCGGCGAAGAGTTCGTTCCATTTCCAGTCCTGCTCCAGCTCGGGCAGGAAGGAATAGGAGTATTGCATGCTCTCGACGTCGCAGCGGGCGCCGGGGTAGCGGTTCCAGTACCATGTGCCGCCCACGCCGGTCGCCGCTTCAAACACACGGGCTTTCAGGCCGACGCCGCGCAGCTTGTGCAGCAGATACATGCCGGCAAAACCGGCGCCGACGATGACGACATCGGTTTCACTGGTCTGGGGCTGGCTGGGCTGTTGCGTGTCGGGCATGATGGGTCCTTGTGCGTCGTGATGGCTTCGGGTCGGATAAACCGTCCGGTAAAAATGTCAACTGACCAGTAGGTTTTTCGACCAATGCGTCAGGCGCCCGCCGCACCCAGGCCGAGGCCGCTTGCGGCATTCACGCCCCAGCCACTTGCCGCACCTATACCCCGGCCGCTTGCCGCA
>CAMBXJ010000494.1 GCA_945871455.1 Asaia bogorensis | reverse complement strand
ATCACTGAACGGTGGCCAGCGCGGCTCGCCCCGTGGCGGGTCAACCCCCTGCGAGCCGAACAGTTGCCGAAGACCGTCGGGCGGGCAACCGACACTGTGTTGGGGGGCATGCGCCAGCCCGCCATCCGGCTCAGTTGAACCGGGCGAGGGGCAGGGTCCATAGGAGAAGAACCGGTCATCTCCGACCCCCTTCAGGCGCAAATGACAGATTCGGAAACCGGAACGAGGTTTGACAACCTGTCAAAAAACCCTGATAAACATAGGGGTATTTTGGTGCGGGTTGACAGGGTAACCCATTGACAATGCTGAATAGGTTTACTCCCCTCAGCTCCACCATCTCGCCCCTTCATTTCCAGAACACCGGCTCGACAGCCCATCAGCGAGACCCCCTACGCCACGCGGTGTTGCGGGCTGCCCGTGCGGCTGACGCCAGTCTCCATTCGGTGTTATACCGACCGAGTGAACCAACGACCCATGGGTCGCCGTGCCATTGGGAGCGCAGCGAAGCAATCCAGGGTCTTGGCGTCATCGATCCTGTTGGTTGCACTGGACCGCGTCGCTGCGCTCACAATGGGAGCGGCCGGGGTTGCCCTGGGTCACTGATGCGGTCGGTTGGTGTTAGTAGCGACGCCTAGTCCGGACGTGGTGCGCCACGACGGGATTCTGAAAGGGAGACAGCGTCCGTGGCCGACATACCCGAAGTCGAAGAGACCCCGAAAAACCACCGCGGTGTGGCATTGTTGATCGCCGTTCTGGCGTTGCTGCTGGCGTTTTCCGAATTGGGCGGGTCCAACGCGGATAACGAAGCCATCGAACTGAATGTCGCGGCAACGAATCTCTGGTCGTTCTATCAGGCCAAGACCATCCGCCGCACAGCGGTCCTGACAGCGGCCGAGGATATGGAAGTCCGTCTGTTGGGCGTGACCGATCCGACCATCCGCGCGGCCATGGAAAAGCGCATCGGCGACTGGCGGAAAACCGTCGACCGTTACGAAACGGAGCCTTCGACCGGCGAAGGCCGCAAGGAATTGGCCGCGCGCGCCAAGGCAGCCGAAGCGGACCGGGAAGTCCAGAAAGCCAAAGGCGACATCTACGACGTATCGTCCGCCCTGCTGCAGATCGGCATCGTTCTGGCCTCCGCCGCCATCATCACCGGTGCCGTCGCCCTTTCCTGGTTCGCCGGTCTGCTCGGCTGTGTCGGCACGGGGCTGATGGGAATCGCTATTTACGCGCCGATGGTTATTGGCAGCTTCATGTAGCGGACCAACGCGCCTCGACACGGCGATGCCGGACGCGTCCGGCATCGCGATTTTCTGAACTGACTTCGGCACGGTGCGCCGAGGTCTCGGTCCGGCCACCATACCAGCGACCCTGGCGGTTGGCCTAACGGGTCGCGGTGGTGCCCGTCATCTTCTGGAGCGACTCACTCCAGCCCTGGAACATCGACAGCATCGGCGATCCCTGCGAAGCAGCGCCGGCCTGGGATGTCATGACCGTCATATCGCAGCCGGGCACATAGGCCGCCGAAGTGCCTTGCGGGCAGGGTTGTCCGGAGATCTGCGACGGCATTTGCCGTGTGGCGACCACCTGCGTGGGCTGCGGCGACCGCATCGGCTGTGGCACCTGTGCGATCTGCTGCGTTGCCGCTGGCTGCATCATATGGGTCGCGGCAAGCTGAGCGAGTGGAATGGCGGCACACCCGCCAAGCGAAGCCACGACGGCACAGGCCATCAAAACGGGTAACGGACCGCGGATACGAATCGGTGACATGGGTCTGTCCTTTTCAGGATGACGCCGGATCGACCTTTATGCCGCCCGCGCGGGAATTTCGGGAACCTGGGGCAATACGGCGGTTTTCGACGCCTGCCGGGATGAGCGACTGTCGCAGGGAAGTCTCAAGATTTGGTTAAGACGTCCCGCTCAATCGGCCCGCAGCGCGGCACGCAGACCGGCCATTCCCACCGGATCTTCGGCCGCGGTCAGCCGGATCGCGGCCAATGTCGCGAATCCGTGCATCAGGGAGCGCCGCCGAGCGGGGGCGAGGCGATGAAGGGGGGCGTCGCGGAGGAGGTCGGCGTCGGGGCCGGCGGTAACGATCAAACCCGTGTCGTGAGGCAGGATGTCGGTCGGAAAATCGATATCGACCGCGAAATACAGGGCATCCGCGTAATCGCGGTATTCGGGCCATTTCGCGTCGGTGAGAAAATCCCGGACTCCGGACTTCACTTCGATGCAGACGAAATCGCCACTCGGCCGCAGGGCGAGGATGTCGGCGCGCCGGCCGTTCGGCAGCGGCACCTCGTGCAGCGGCGCCCATCCCAATCGGACACACAGGCGCGCGGTTGCCACGCGAATGGCCCGGGCGCGTTCCGGCAGGCTGGCGGGCAGCGTCGCTTCGAACGACGTCGCTTCCGACATCAGGCCAGCAGGGAGTCGATTGCCTGGGCCAGGCGGACATCGTTGCCGGTCAGCCCGCCCGCGTCATGCGTGCTCAGCTCGATCTTCACCGTGTTCCAGACATTCGACCACTCCGGGTGGTGGTCCTGCTTCTCCGCGAGCAGCGCGACACGGTTCATGAAGCCCCATGCCTCATTAAAATCGCGAAACTTGAAGGTGCGGGAAATCGCATCGCGCCCCTCGGCTAGCGCCCAGTCCGGCAGGAGAGAAGCCAGATTCGCGCGTTCCACATCGGTCAATTTTTTGGGCATAATGGGCTCCATCGGTGGGTGCCTGTGTCGCGGCGGCTTGACCCGGCCGCGTTCCCATAGCACCGAATAGCCGCATGAGCGATCTGCGTAACCCAATCCCCTCGTTCGGCCTACCGCCGACCATCGACGACATCGCCAACATGGCGGAGCGTGCGCTTGCCACGATCCCGTTGCGGCTCGCCCGTCACGTGCATGGCGTCGGCATCGCGGTGGAGGACATGCCCGACGAGGAAACCCTCGACGAACTCGATATCGAGTCCGCCTGGGAACTGACCGGCCTCTATCGCGGCACGCCCCTGACCCAGCGCAGCGTGTCGGACCCGGTGCGCGAACCCGACCTGATCTTCCTCTACCGGGAGCCGATCCTGCTGGAATGGATCGAAACCGGGGAGGATCTGTTCCGTCTGGTGCGCAACGTGGTGGTGCACGAAATCGCCCATCATTTCGGCTTCAGCGACGCGGATATCGAAGCGTTGGAGCAGGAGATGGATGTGCCGGAGCAGCATCCGGGGTTCATGCCTCGCTGAGCGCCGCA
>CAMBXJ010000493.1 GCA_945871455.1 Asaia bogorensis | reverse complement strand
TTCGAACTGCTGGCCGCCGACGATCCGGTCGCGGCGTGGCGGGAGCGGTTGCTGGATCTGTATGGCGGATTGGGGCGGCGCGCGAAGACGGTGGCGGACGGTTAGCCGGCCGATACCGCGATAACGGTGGAAAAATTGGTCGGAGCGGCGGGATTCGAACCCACGACCCCCAGTCCCCCAGACTGATGCGCTACCAGACTGCGCTACGCTCCGACCGGGGCGCGGGTGTCCTTTAGCAACACACCTCCATGGCCGCAATGTCTGTCGCATTCGGGGCATGCGGGGTTGCGGTGGGGACTTCAAGGGCAAGCGTGAATTCCGCCCACCAAAAAGCCGGGATTCGCGAGTCGGAACCGCGAATGTGCCCCCCATACCAACCGACGGAAACATTGACCCATCGTCTTTGCCGGCCTCGACCCGCCCCCCCGCCGTTGAAGCGCGGGTTGCCAGACCTGATCCGGCAATGACGATGAGGGCGGTGCGCCGGTCAATGTTTCGGCCGGTTGGTATCAGACGACCGACCCGACCCCGCAACCGCGTCCCTGTCCGACAATCCTGGGCCACACCAGGGCTTGCATTCCGCGCCGCAACATCCAAACATCCTGCCCATGCTCGGTCACGACTCCGGTTTCGCCGCCCGCGTTAAAGCCGTCCTAGGCCCGACGAATACCGGCAAGACGCACCTCGCCATAGAGAGGCTGCTCGCCCATTCGTCCGGCATCATCGGCTTTCCGCTGCGCCTGCTCGCCCGCGAAAACTACGACCGCATGGTCGAGCGCAAGGGCGCCCGCTACGTCGCCCTGATCACGGGCGAGGAAAAAATCATCCCCCCCGAGGCGCGCTGGTTCTCCTGCACCGTTGAAGCCATGCCATTGGATCGACACGCCGAATTCGTCGCGGTGGACGAAATCCAGCTCTGCGCCGATCCCGATCGCGGCCACGTCTTCACCGACCGCCTGCTGCATGCGCGCGGCATGGTGGAGACCATGTTCCTCGGCGCCGAGACGATCCGCCCGCTGCTGCAACGCCTGGTTCCCAACGCCCACGTGGAAACCCGCCCCCGCCTGTCGCAACTCAGCTACGCCGGCCCGGCCAAGCTGGTCCGCCTGCCGCCCCGCTCCGCCGTGGTCGCCTTCAGCGCCGCCGAGGTCTATGCCATCGCCGAACTGATCCGCCGCCGCAAGGGCGGTTGCGCCGTGGTGATGGGCCGCCTGTCGCCCCGCACCCGCAACGCCCAGGTGGCTCTGTATCAGGAACGCGAGGTCGATTTCCTGGTGGCGACCGATGCCATCGGCATGGGCCTGAACATGAATGTCGATCATGTCGCCTTCGCCGGCCTCGGCAAGTTCGACGGCCATCGCCCGCGCCGCCTGACGCCGGCGGAAATCGGCCAGATCGCCGGGCGGGCCGGGCGCGGCATGCGCGACGGCACCTTCGGCACCACCACCGAATGCCCGCCCATCCCCGATGAGGTCGTCAGCGCTGTCGAAGCGCATGGGTTCGAGGCGCTGCAACAGATCTGCTGGCGCAACGGCGATCTGGATTTCGATCATCTGGATGGGCTGATCCACAGCCTGGACACGCCACCGCCACGCCCGGACCTCACCCGCGGCAACGAGGCATCGGATCAGGAGACCCTGGTCGCCTTGGCGCGGGAGCCGGAAATCCGCGAACTCGCCCGCGGGCGGCGGCGGCTCCGGCTGCTGTGGGACGCCTGCCAGATCCCCGACTTTCGCAAACTGACCGACGATACCCACGCCAAGCTGTGCGCGCGTGTGTTCAACCACGTGGCGCGGGACGGGCAATTGCCCACCGACTGGCTGGCCGGGCAGATCGCCCTGCTGGACCGGTCAGAGGGCGATATCGACACCCTGATGCAGCGGCTCTCCGGCGTACGCATCTGGTCCTACATCGCCGCTCGGCCCGACTGGGTGGCCGACTCGAAGCACTGGCAGGGCAAGGCACGGGAAATCGAGGACAAGCTGTCCGACGTCCTGCATGAACGCCTGATCAGCCGATTCGTCGATCGCCGCTCCGCCCTTCTGATGCGCCGCCTGGACGCGGGCGACGGGGAGAACCTGCTGTCGGCCGTGACTCGCCAGGGCGACGTGGTGGTGGAAGGCCATCCGGTCGGCCGGGTCGTCGGTTTCGGTTTCCAGCCCGACCCGGCGGCGGAGGGCGATGAAAAGAAGCTGGTCCTGCGCGCCGCCCGGCGCTCCCTGCGGATGGAGATGCCGCGCCGGGTCGCCGTGGTCGAAACCGCCCCCGATGCCGCGTTCGCGCTGACCCCGGATCACCATATCCTATGGGACGGCGCGCCGATCGCCCGGCTGGAACCGGGTGGCGCGTCCCTGCGGCCTCGGGTCCGGATTCTGGACAGCGAGTTCCTGGACGGCGCCCAGCGGGAGCGGTTGCGTGGGCGCCTGCAACACTATGTCGACGACCGCATCGCCGCCGATCTGGCCCCGTTGTTCGCCGCGGTGGACGCCGCGTCGACCCAAGGCAGCCTGCGCGGTCCGTTGCACCGTCTGACGGAGGCGCTCGGCCTGGTCCCGGGGCTGGAGGAGGAAACGCTGCCGCCCGACACATGCCAGGCTCTGCGCGGCCTGGGGGTGCGGGCAGGCCGGTTCGCCCTGTTCCTGCCCGCGCTGCTGAAACCGCGGGCCAGCGCGATGCGCGCCGAACTGTGGGCGGTGCGGAGCGGCGTGGAGACCCCTGCCCTGCCCGGCGCCGGGACGATCGCCTTGCAGCAGGCGCCGGACTGGCCCGCCGGATTCGCCGACGCGATGGGATGGATCGAGGCCGGGCCGGTCCTGCTGCGCCTGGACATCGCCGAACGGATCGCCGGGGAACTGGGGTGGATGACGCGGAAGGGACCGGTGATCGTGCCGGCCGGCCTGGCGTCCCGGCTGTCGGTCAAGGCCGACCTGCTGCCCGCCGTTCTGCGCGGCCTGGGGTTTCGCGTCGCACCCGGTGGCGGTGTGGCGGCGGATCTGTATGGCCCGCCCGCGCCCGCGATGCTGCACCCGATCCGTCGCCGACGGATGCCGCCGGCAACCCCCGCCGCAGCCCCGGTTCCGCTCGGCCCGTTTGCCGCGCTTGCCGTGTTGCGGCGATGATATGCCCCATCCGTATTGTGGCGGTGATGCCAGCCGTCGAAAACAATGACCCACCGGCCATGCAGCCCCGTCATGCCGGCGCAGGCCGGCAACCACGACTTTCCCAGGCTGCAACAACAGAAGTCGTGGATGCC
>CAMBXJ010000492.1 GCA_945871455.1 Asaia bogorensis | reverse complement strand
GCAAACGCATTACACCGTTCTGACCCAACGGGACGCCGCCATGACCGACACAGACTCCCCGCCCGACCTGCTCGCCGCGATCATCGGCGCGCCCGCCGGGTCGCCCGTCGACCGCATCCGGCGAGATCGGCCGGATATCGTGCGCCACAGCCAGGGCAGCCACGACGTGCTGCTGTCGCCGCGGGACCCGGGTGGGGTTTCGCCGGCCGAACGCGCGCTGATTGCATGGCGGGTCGCGGATCTGTCCGGTCACATGGCGCTGGCTGCCCATTACCGGGCCATGCTGGACCAACGCGACAAGGCAATGGCGGACGCGGCCCCGGAACCTCGGCTGGCCACGATTCTGGCGCATGTGGTTCGGCTCGCCACCGCCCCCGGCTCCGCCACAAAGACGCATATCGACGCCCTGCTCGGCGTTGGCTTGACCGAGCGCGATATCGTCGCCGTCTCCCAACTCGTTGCGTTTGTCGCCTATCAGGTGCGGGCCGCCGCCGGCCTGGCGCTGCTGGTGCGGGATCCCGCCGCATGAGCCCGAAACGCTTTACCCTGGACCCGGTCGACTGGTCCGCCTGGATGCCGCCGGTGCGGGCCGAAACCGCCACCCCGATCCAGCTTCAGGCGCTGGCGGCCAGCCCGTCCGCCACGTCGGAGTATTTCCTGACCCTGGCGCACGACGTCGAGTCGCTCGCCGAACGCTCTCCCTTGTTCCATGCGGCGATGTATGTGCCGCGCGGCCTGCGACGCGCCGAACGGGAACTGGCGACCGTGGTCGTCTCGATCATCAACGGCTGCGTCTACTGCTCGTCTGTCCATGCGCGCCGTTTCGTGGAACTGACCAAGCAGCCCGAAATCATCCGCGCGTTGTATGAGGAGGGCCTGGACACCAGGCTGGAACCCCGCCTTCGCGCGCTGGTGGATTTCGCGGCGAAACTGACCCGCACGCCCATGGACATGACGATTGCGGACCTGACGCCATTGCGTGCCGTGGGCCTGAGCGACCTGGAAATCCACGACCTGATCAACGCGGTCGCGATGTTCGCCAATGCCAACCGCCTGATGCAAACGCTGGGCGAACCGGTGGTGGAAGGGGGCGCCTGACATGGCCCAAATGGCCGACCCCCATATGCCTGGTTTGCGCGACGCCACCCCGCGCCAGACCGCGATCATGCGGCTGGCCGGCGACCTGGCGCGCCAGCTCGACGAACGCGCCCGGGTCAACGACCTGACCTCGGCCTTTCCGTTCGAGAATTATCCCGTCCTGCACTGCTCCGGCTATCTGCGGCTGGCGCTGCCGAAAGCGCATGGTGGCGACGGCGCGGATGTGTTCGAGATGGTGCTGGCGCAGGAAATCCTGGCCCGCGGCGATGCCTCGACCGCCCTGGTCTGCGGCATGAATCTCAGCCTGCTGGGGCGGGTGCTGGACGCGCGGGCATGGCCCGAACCCGTGCTGGCCGATATCTGCACCGCCCTGGCGCGCGACGGCGGCACCATCAACAATTGCGTCACCGAGGCCGAACTCGGCAGCATTTCCCGCGGCGGGCTGCCATCCATGGTCGCCGAACCGGCGCCGGGCGGCTGGCGCCTGACCGGTCGCAAGATCTTCGTCACCGGCGCCCCGGTCCTGCGCATTCTGGCCACCGCCGTGGTGCTGCCGCCCAGCGAACACGCCCCGCAAGGCGAACTGGTGCACGCCTTGGTCGAAGGCGGCTCCCCCGGCCTGAGCGTGGAGGACACCTGGAGCGGCAGCCTCGGATTGCGGGGCTGCGGCAATTTCGACGTGGTCTACGACAAGGTGTTCGTCCCCGAAGCCCGTATCGTCGAGCGCCAGATCGTCGGCGGACCCCGCCGTCCCCAGGGCGGCAGCGCCTGGGCACTGCCTTTGGCGGCGGTGGCACTGGGGATCGGCCAGGCGGCCTGCGATGCCGCCAGCCACTATGCCAACAACCGCGTTCCGGCCGCGTTGGGACAGCCGATCGCCACCCAGCCGCATATCCAACAATGGATCGGCCAGATGGACGTGCAACTGCGCGGCGCCCGTGCTGTCCTGCACGACGCAGCCCGCGCCTGCGTCAAGGGAGAGATCGCCGGTCCCGACATCACGTCTGCCGTCGCCGCCGCGAAATATCTCTGCACCAATGCGGCCTGCTCGGTCACCGAAACGGCGTTGCGCGTCGCCGGCGGCTTCAGCATGACCCGGTCCCTGCCGTTGGAACGCTATTTTCGCGACGCCCGCGGCGGCCTCTTCCAACCCCCCCAGGACGACCTCGCCCTCATGCTCCTCGGCCGCGCCGCCATGGACGCGGAAAAGCGGCGTTCGGCCTAGGGCGGTTGTTCGGCGGCGTCCCGCCATGACCCAGCCCGGCATCGTCGTCGGCCTGACCGCGGAGGCACGCATCGCCCGCCGCACCGGGTGGCCGGTCGAGGTCGGGGGCGGCACCCCGTCCGGCGCCGCGATGGCCGCGGAACGCCTGATCGCGCAAGGCGTCTCCGGTCTGGTCAGCTTCGGGCTGGCCGGCGGATTGTCGCCCTTGCTTCTGGCGGGCCAGATCATCGTCCCGTCCTCGGTTGATGTGGAAGGACAGGTGCTGGAAGCCGATCCCGGGTTGGCCCACCGATTGGGCGGCCTGTCCGGGCATGTGCTGCTGGCCGGGCGAGGCATTGCCGCCACCGCCGCTGAAAAGCAGGTGGTCCATGTCGTCAGCGCGGCCGATGCGATCGATCTGGAGAGCGGGGCGGTCGCCCTGGCCGCGGCCCGTCACGGCGTTCCGTTCGCCATCCTGCGCGCCATCTGCGATCCGGCGCATCGGGATCTGCCGCCAGCGGCCCTGGTGGCCCTGGACGGTGGCGGCGCGATCGGATTCGTTCGTGTTATGGTCTCGGTTCTGTCGCATCCGGGCCAGATTCGGGCCCTGATCCGACTGGCCGGCGACGCGGCCGCCGCTCGCCGAACCCTTATGGACCGGGCGGACTGGATCCGGCGCGCGGATGTCCGCGAACCGGCGGGCGGCCCAGGGGGTGACACCGGGGGGGCGATCCAGGGGGCGATCCAGGGGACGAACCAAGGGCCGATTTAGGGCAAACGACCCGACAATAGGCCCGCGTGGCTTTCCCGTTTCCCGCTTGTGTTGCTATCCTGGCGCGAACGGTCACGCGACCGCGGGAGGAAACCATCATGTCCATTTTTGTCGTCGGCGGTACAGGCTTCATCGGTATTCGGGTCATCCCCTTGCTCGTCGCGCGCGGCGAAACGATCGTCTGCATG
>CAMBXJ010000491.1 GCA_945871455.1 Asaia bogorensis | reverse complement strand
AAGGACTCGGCGCCGTTCGTATAGGTGCCGGTTTCCGTGCTGTAGAGCTTGCCGTGGTCGATGCGGGAAACCTCAAACCGGGCATGCAGGGCGTTCCAGGAAGCCGCTTCGTCCGCCATGATCGCCGTGTCGCTGGGAGATGGGATTGCACGAGACGGTCGGGTCTATCACGGTCAAGGTGAACCGGGGGGCGTTTCCGGCTTGGTTCCTGTTCGCCGTGATGAAGGCGATCGGGCGGGACGTTGTAAGGATAGACGACGTTTAGTCGTCAGTCAGACCGGGGACGGCGATCCCGAGCTTCCTGACGTAGGATACAAGCTCGTCGCGACTTATCTTGGTCCGGTCATCTAATTCACGAAGCGGCGGGTCCAGTTTCGTCAAACTCATTCGCTGCACCTGGCGGACGGAGCGTAAAAATTCACGCTCTCCATTCGGAAGGATCAGCATGAGTTCGCCAGCCTCAAAGGCACGGCGCATACGTTCCATTGCAAGGAACGCTGGTCCCGGCGGCGGAGGGCGCTGGAGATGTTGCCCACCTATCAGGCATGCGGCCTCCCATAACTCAAACGTCTTCTGTGCCGCAAACGTCCTTTGGTGCAAATCCGACGTCAAGGCAGGATGTCTCGGCGCCCTGCGACACGCGAAATCAAAACTGGCGGCAACCACGATTGCGGCCAAGATCAAAAGCCACCCCCAAAAAGGAAGCCAGCCACCGTCTATCACGTCGCGGACCTTGGGGAACCGGTCTGTCCAATAGAGCGGGACAACCTGGGATAAGACCAAGTCGTAAGACGCGATAACGGACCAAAAATATATAGATGCTTTCCACCACCATGTGCCGAAGATTCCTTGCAGCACAATCCAAGCGTGGCGTCCCCATGGTCCCATGCCACCGAATCCACCCCCTCACGGGATGGTGAGTCAACCCACCGTGCGCTGCTCACGCGAGGCGCTCCGAAGGAAGGTCCGATTCAGCCATTTCGTCCGGTGGCGTTTGCGCCATAATACCGAGCGCCACGGTGGTCCACGGAGGCTACAAGCCAGATCCCACGACGGCGTCTGGGAGGCGACGGACGGCCGCCACACGACAATCGTCAGCTTGCCTCACAAGGCAAAGAAACGACCCGGTCAGAGGACCCTGGGTCGTTACCATTTCAGCTACAATGGATCGATCGCCCCCCGCCCCGACAACACCCCCGCAATATTGTCCAACGCCCGATAACCCATCGCATTCCGCGTCTCCCGCGACGCACTCCCCACGTGCGGCGACAGAAACACGTTGTCCAAGGCCGCGAACCGCATGTCGAAATCCGGTTCCGCCCGGAACACATCCAGCCCCGCCGCGAACAACTGGCCGCTGGTCAGCGCGTCGTACAACGCGTCCTCGTCCACCAGCCCACCGCGCGAGACATTCACCAGCACGCCGCCCCTCGGCATCAGCGACAGAGCCTGGGCGTTCACCATCTTGTCCGTCGCCGGACCCGCCGGCGCGTGCAGCGACAGGAAGTCGCAATGCGGCAGCATGGCGTGGAAGTCGGGGAAATACGTCGCGCCCTGCTCCAACTCCGGCGGCAATCGGGTGCGCGCATGATACACCACCTTCATATCGAACCCTCTCGCCCGCTGCGCCATCGCTCGGCCGATCCGCCCCATGCCCAGGATTCCCAACGTCTTGCCGGTGACGCGAACCCCCAGCAGATCCCCCTGGCCGATGCGATACCGCCAGCCCTGGCGCATGATCCGGTCGTATTCGTAACCCCGCCGAGCGGCTGTGAGCATCATCATGAAGGCGTGGTCGGCGGTGCATTCGGTCAGGACGCCCGGCGTGTTGGTGACGACCATGCCGCGGGCATGAGCGGCCGCCACGTCGATATGGTCGTAGCCGACGCTGCTGGTGGCGCCGACCCGGACGCTGGGCGGCAGGGCGGCAATGGCTTCCGCATTCAGCGGCAGGGTATTGGTGAACATGATCGCCTCGGCGCGGTGAGCCGTCGTGGCGTCGATGACCTGCGCCACCGTCATGTCGTCCTTGCCTTGCACGATCACCGCGTCGAATTCACGGGCGGCCCGGTCGTTGACGTCGGTCGGCATCAGGCATGCCAGCACCAGCCTTGGTTTCATTGCTCCAGCACTCCCCTTGCTTCGTTCCGCGTTATGGACCGGTGTTGGGCGGGATTGGAAGCCGTCCACCTCGGCCGCTCGGGACGGGCAACACGATAACAGCCTTTGTCAAACCGGCCGAATACAACCAGGATGCCGGACCATGGAACAATTGCCAGGACTGCCACCAACGGCGTTCGACAAAGCGGACCCGTCCCCGGACTCGGAATTCTACGAATTTCCGCGGTTCGTCACCCATATCGATGACACGGCGATCGCCGCGGTGACGCAGGTGTATCGGGACACCCTGCCACCAGGCGGCGCCTTGCTGGACCTCATGAGCAGTTGGGTCAGCCATTTGCCGGACGATGTCGTCTACGCCGCGGTCGTCGGTCACGGCATGAACGCGGAAGAACTGGCCGCCAACCCGCGCCTGACCCGATGGTTCGTGCGGGACCTGAACGCCGACCCGACCCTCGATTTCGATGCCGGCGGGTTCGATGGCGCCTGCCTTTGCGTGTCGGTGCAGTATCTGCAACGACCGGTCGATGTGTTCCGAGAGGTTCGCCGGGTGCTGCGGCCCGGCGCGCCTTTCGTGGTGTCGTTTTCCAACCGGTGCTTTCCCACCAAGGCGGTGGCGATCTGGCAGGCGTTTTCCGGGCCGGACCAGCAACGTCTGGTCGGCGCCTATATGCGCGCCGCCGGTTTTGGCGATGTCGCTCAACGCGCCGTGACGCCGCCGCATGCCGATCCGTTGTGGGTGGTGATCGGCACCGTTTGAACCGCATGCCGATCCCACCCCCGCCGTGGATCCGCCTGCTTGCCAGGGATTTGCAATCCGCCACCTTCACGAGCGGCCACGGACAACGGAAGATGCGCCGGCCGGCCCCCGCATGATCGGCACGCACGGAGAGGAATGGAGCAATGCCCGCAAGTCGAAGCTACGGGATGGATCAGGATTTCTATCCATGGTCCCCCATCGTCACCCGCCCCATCCTGCGATGGCCGGACAACGCGCGCGTCGCGCTGGCCGTGATCGTCAATCTGGAACATTGGGACTGGGACGTGCCGCCCGATACGCCGTTGCCGGTCAGCCCCATGGGCGGACCAGAGGGATTGTGGACCGGCAACCAGCCGGCATTTCCAGACATCGGTGGATACGG
>CAMBXJ010000490.1 GCA_945871455.1 Asaia bogorensis | reverse complement strand
TCTTTGACGGCCATCGGCAGAACCATTTCTGGACACCCTCGCGACCGGCAGGCAGCAGGACGATAGCTGGGTTTCCGAAGGGTTTGGGCAGGAATACCAAGCCATTGTTATAAAGGGGAATTCTGTCTCCAAATGCCCTTGTGACCACTTTTTACACGTATCCCGAACCTACCCCAGCTATTGCATACCCCCACGCAATAGCTGGTTGCATGCCCCCCCCCTTTAACTCATTGATTCTACTAGCGGTCGTGTTTTCGTCTATCTGTGATCTCATGTGCCACCCATAGGGCCGTCTGGCGGGTGGTGCAGGTAGTCCACGGGCAACGCCCGAGAGCGCCCCGCAAGGAGGCTGGCGACCGGGCCTTGCCGGTGGACCCACCTGTTCCACCCTGGTCATGCGGCTAAAGCCGACGATCCAAGCAACGGCACGACCGCAAGAAGCAAGTGGCTCGTGAAGGACGTGGTGGCATCGGCTGCGGGTCCGGTCGAGACCGAGTGGCCACCCCAGACCGTAGGGCAGGGGACAGCCGCCCGCAGCCAGCGAGACCGTCCGCCCTTGGTCCCGTTACGCAACGGAGAACAGCGCCCCCCAGGACGCCGGCGAACGGTCGCGAAAGTCCGCGAATGTCAGTTAGGCGGATACGTTTTCTGTCCTCTCAGCCGCACAGGCCTCAGCAAGGCCAGAACCTTCACCGAGCGTCGCATGTCCTCAACCCACTGATCCCCGGCCACAGGGCAATCGCATTTAAACATTAGTGGTAGACGTAGAGGCTCGGATTGACTTTCGGGGCCGGCCCGGCGAGCGACAGGGTCGCAATGCTACAGGCGAGTTCCATGTAGGAGCGCCCGGAAAATTGCAGATCGACGATCGAAGCCCGCAGCCTCGCCGCCTCCGCCGCATTCCCCCGCCGCTCCGCGATATCGGCAAGCAACGCCAGCGCCGTCAGCCGCGTCGGGCTTAGTTCGAGCGCCTTTTTGCCGGATCGTTGGGCGCCATTGAGGTCGTTGCGGGCAAGCGCGGCGGAACCGGCCAGCTCGATGGCGTTCGACCGCAGTAAGGCGGATTCGGCGGCGTCCAGCTCCAGCGGCAGGCCCTCCGAGGCAGCAGTCCTCAAGACCATGTCATCGGCCAGGATGCCGCCCGGCGCTAGCAGATTGGCCATACGGGCGGCGGCGCTGTCCGGATTGCCTTGCGCGATTTCGATGAAGGCGAGGTTCATGTTCAGTATTGCGAGGAGCAGAATGGGCTTGTCCCGCACATAACCGATCGCACGCAGGAATGTCGTGCGCGCCTGCTCCAGGTCGCCGCGGTTCAGGTGCACCAACCCCTCAAGATTGTTCAGGCGCCCCAACAATAACTCTTCCCCCGCCGGCGCCTTGCCCGTGACCCGCGCCGCAATGCGCAAGGCCTCGTTCGCGTACCGCACGTCGTTGCCACGATGAAACCTATCCACCATATATATCATGGCGAGGTAGGGGTCGATCTGCGACAACCCTTCGACCGTCGAGCGCTTGATAAGTTGGATGACTGTCTCGTTTTGTTCCAGATACATCAGATTGTCGAAATACTTCGGCTGCCGGTCCACTGCTCTGGACTGCATATACTCGATCCGAGGAGCCGCGACTGGCGCCGGCTTCGCCGAGACAGTTATGTATGGCATCTGTTTCAACACGTGCTTATGGCCGTTCACAAATACCGCAAGTTTGCCGTTTTCGTTAAGCAACCCGATTTGCAGTCGGCTGGGCGATATGGCTAACAACTCGGAAAATGCGCTGACCAGGGGGCCGCCACCCAGCGCCCCCGCGAGCGTTTCAATCGTGCTCTTATCGTTGGATGCGTGGATTTGCGGGCGCGTGATCAGCGAGCGCACCTTGACGGCGCGATCGATCTCCCCAAACACAACCGCTGAAATGAATTCTTGGTCGAGGCTGGGGGTCGAGTTGGATCCCGGCTTGATGATGTCCACCACCGTCATTTTCGGATTTTGGTAGGTATCCAACGCCACACCCCCAAGGGCTAGCATGACCACGTATACAATCGTCAACAAATCCATGACCCAACTCCCTGTCCGCTGTGCTCCAGCATGATATCCAAAGATCGTCGCACTGTTCGAGCAGAGCATCCCGCCAGCTTTGCCAGAGTGGCCTGCGATACGACGAGGGTATTATGCCGTCCCATCTGTGCCAAGATCACATGTAGGGCGCCCCAGCGGGCTGGGTCCGCGGCGTCTCCGCCCTCAGACCGCGCGATAGCCTCCACCGCCATCCTGACGCGCTTGGCGGCGTCCGGCGTCCGCTCCTGGCTCGCTTGTAGGCTTCCACCGTGGCGGCCAGGGCGGCCCTCTCAGACGTCTCGTATGACGATGGTTGGTCCATGCCGTGCACCCCCTGCCCTTCCCGAGCACCTGGCGGTGCTGATCGCCGTTCGGATCGTCGGACCATAGCCCCGTGGCTGTCCAGTCAGGGGATCTCCTGGTGCGCTTCCAAGGCTGACCTAGCCCCGCTGGCTTCCTGGAAGTCGTGCCGCTTGGTGACTGTCCACAGAACCGCGCCGGCAGCTATCGGAAGCCTATCGGATTCTAACTATAGGTTTGTGCTACCAAGTGACCGTGGATAACCGCGCGGATCTGCTACCAAGTGACCGTGGCCGCCGCTACCAAGTGACCGTGGATAACTCGGCCTGTCCGGCTCGTTATCCCGAGGGTGGCAGCGCCTTGGCACCCCTGATGAAGCCGTAGCGCCACCGTACAGGCGTCGGGCTGCACCGCAGCGTCATGCCCTTATCGTCCAGTTCAACCCGTGCGTCCTGATAGCGGGTCAGCACCGTTCGCAGGGTGCTGCGGAAGAACGCTTTGAAGTTGTTCATCCGGCCGTAGTCGGGGCCGAACTGGTCCTTGAGCGCCGTCCACGGGATGAAGGCGGGCTTGTAGGGGTCGATCCGGTGCAGGCGTTGCGCCAGCCACGCATACAGGTCGAGAGCCATCGCGGAGTGGGACAATGCCCCAAGATCGGCCTCGTTGAGCGGCACGGCGTGCTTTTGAAGGCTAGCGAAGTAGTCCAGGGACAGCCTGATGGTCGATGGCCACAACACCCGCTGGCGAGCGTCGCTCTGCATCCACAGATCGAACGCGGCGCCCTCCGTGCCAACAAGACTGAGACATCTACCCCCTGGGAGTTTAGACCCTGAGGTGCTGGAGGATCGTCTTTCTCATGCCCATGCTCGACACAGAAACCTATGCCGGGGCAGGTGCCGCCTCGAACGAAGGCCGTAGGCCGGCGGTC
>CAMBXJ010000489.1 GCA_945871455.1 Asaia bogorensis | reverse complement strand
CGGATCGTCCGTCCAACGGTACTGAATGACGTTTCCATAAGCCCAGGCCAAGACGGTCCACGCGCGGGAATAGTTTGGATCCGCTGCCAATGCCGTCTTCAGTAGACCGATCGAGGCCAATACGCCTTCACGGTCGAGGCGCGCTTCCTGCTCATACCCCAAAAGATACAGTTCGTAGGCGTGCAACGAAGCTGGCGGGCTGCGCCGCATGCCCGCCAACACCTCCCGGGAAATCGATCCGCTGGGTCCCACCAGGGCCGCGACGACCCGATCGACGATTTCGTCCTGAACGGCAAACAAACCGCTAGGTTCGACATCAAACCGCTCGGCCCAGACATGGATGCCTGTCGCCGTATCGATCAACTGCCCGGTTGCCCGCAACTGCTTGGCGTCAGCCTGGATACTCCCCTCTAACAGGTAACGGGCCCCCAACTGGCGCCCAATCTCCCGCACGTCGCTCAGCTTTCCCTTATAGGCAAACGAGGAGTGACGCGCGATGACCGACAGATCCGGGTGACGCGCCAAACCTGTTATGATGTCGTCCACCAGGCCGTCGCAAAACCGATCCCATTTGGGATCATCTGATAAATTGTCGAACGGAAGCACCGCGACCACCGGGAACCTGGAATTCAAGGACGCGGGGGTGGTCGGGTGCGTCGCCGCCGACAGTCCCACCAACCGATATCCTTGCCGCGGTACGGTAACGATCCAGTCCTTGCCCAATACCCTTCGCAACACTGATATCTGAACGTGAAGATTGTTCTCCTCAACCGTCATGTCTGGCCAGACCTGGTCAAGCAGATCCCGCCGACCGACCGTTTCCCCGTTCGCATGCGCGAGGGCAACCAAAATATCGAGTGCACGCCCACCGATGTCGAGACTCGTCTCCCCCTGACGAAGCGTACGCCGGCCTGGGTCCAGGCGATACGGACCGAAAGTGATCTCAAACGGTTAATCAACCATTGCGCAACCACCCAATTTAAGAATTTTTAAGATCAGATTGTGATGAAACTAATGCAGACTAGAATCTGTGTCCAGATACGAGGTTACCCCCTGGATACCGCACGCATAATCTGGCACTATTCCTGGTGAAAGCATGGCTATGAGCACCCGTCCCTCCGAGACAAACAGGCCGGCCTGTCAAGATGATAATATGGCTGAATCACTCATATATGACAGCCACACCCTGTTCGATTCGCTGCCATTTGTAGTGTTATTTTTTGTGGGCGCGGCCTGCATGTTCGTTCTCCCGATGATAACATGGCCATTGGTCGGCGGGTTGACGATCGTGTCGTTCGTTGCAGGCCGAAAGCTGGAACGACGACTGATGGAAGATGCGACGGCCGCCGGGCGTCAATCACGTCGATCAGTCACGCCAGGCCCGGTTGTATCGCGATGTCCCCGTAACCCGCGCGATTACTCCGACATCCAGCATCCGGTGGATAGCCTCGGCAATCGGATTGGAGGGGAGCACATGCCAGGGCGCGGATCGGCGGAGCGGATGCCGGCGATATAGTCCCTTGGGCCGTGCAAAGCCCGCAATCATGGGCTGTGCCCCGCGTCGAAGACGCTGCAACCCGCCGCTGTCCAGGACAGACAGGCGTCTTCAGTACGTCCGCGATGCTTCGCCACGCGGTAGCGAGGAAGCGACGATGACATGAAGAGGGGGTGCGCGATACCCTCCACTCAAGGTCCCCGCTTCAATCGAAGAAATTGGACATGATTTCCTGGGCGTGATGCTGGCCTCCGGCGCCTGCGGGACCGCTCGATAGCGGGCAAGCTGCTCTCGCGTGACTGTGCACGCCATGCGGCAAGCTCCTCTTCAGTTGGCGGACGCGGTCCGCCTCTCGCGGCATTTCGGCAAACGCCATCGTGAACGGGTCCCGATGGGGCGGTCGCATGTCCCGCGGCCGAACCGCGTTCGTCTCACCGTCCGCCCGCGGATCGTGCCACGTGGGTTGACCCGAATCCGTGACCATCAATAAGAACAGGGACTGCGGACAAGCGCTATCCAAGGCGATATCAATCGGAATACCCGGCCGAATTCATTGAAATGCGAAATCAGAATAAGGAACAAGACTATGCAGATCAAGTATCACCACATGAACCTGTGCACCGAAAATGTTCAGCGTCTTTCCGAATTCTATCGATCAGTCTTCGACCTGGGATCCGTCGACTACCAGCGTGTCAACGCCAGTAATACGGCGGGATATGGCGGCAATGTCGACTTCGTGACCGATGGCGCCGTCGAATTCCACCTCGCGCGCCGGGATGTCGATCTCGGATTCCGCATGAAGCATTTCATCAACCCGCTCGACACCGGCCATTTCTGCTTCCGGACCGACGACATCGAGGCTTTCAAGCGCCGCCTGGAAGAGAAGAAGATCCCCTATTCCGACTATGGCACCTGGGCCATGGCGGGCTGGTATCAGATCTTTTTTCATGACCCTGACGGCAACATCATCGAGGTGCATCAGACCGGAAAATGATCGACACATCTGTGGCGAACCAGGAGACTCATCATCCGGATGTCCCGGCTTTGTGTGCGATGTCGGCCACCCACAAAGCCCCACGTTGGGTGGCAACATCACCGCGACCGGCCATCAGGCGATTGCGCACAACCGTGGTGTCCCCGTCCCGCCCGTGATAAATGCCCCCTTGCCACCACCAGCAGCGCGACGAAAGCGCATTTGGCCACATGGCAGTAGCTGCCAAACAGGACATGTTACCGTGTTGGAAACACCCCTCGTCCCGCCAGATTTACTGGCCCGCGTCGTGGATTACTTCCATCCGCGCCGCATCATGCTGTTCGGGTCACGGGCACGGGGTCAGTCAGAACCCGACAGCGATATCGATCTTCTGGTCATCCTCGACGACGACGCGCCCGCCGATCGGCTGACCCTGCGCTCTGGCTGGGAATCGCGGCGCGGCTACAACTTCCCCGTCGACGTGATCCCGGTCCGGGAATCGGTCTACCGTCGACGCGCCCAAATCGTCGGCACCCTCGCCTATGAAGCCGAAATCGACGGCATTTCGGTGTATGAGCGGGCCTGACCGGCGCCCTTATCCCCCACCAATTGACCGCACCCTCCACCCGCTCCACCCTGAATCCAGCTCAGGAACACCAGGAAGGATCACACGATGTCCGCGACGGCCCAGGTCACCAATCTACGCGAACCCAAGCACGGCTACACGGCTGACGAATGGGACGCGCGCCTCGACCTCGCCGCGGCCTATCGTCTGGCCGCCCGCTTCGGCTGGCACGACATGCTGGGCAACCATTTCTCCCTGCGCGTGCCGGG
>CAMBXJ010000488.1 GCA_945871455.1 Asaia bogorensis | reverse complement strand
GCATCGCGTCCAGATCGGCCGTCAGATTGCGCTCCGGAACCTTGATGACGCGGCTGCCGGCATAGGTTCCGGCGATATGATAGATGGCGAACCCGTGCGACGACATGATGATGTCGCGACCAGGGCCCCCATAGGCCAGGCAGAACTGGTAGATCAGGTCGTCCGAGCCGGCGCCGCAGACGATCCGGGCCGGGTCCAGGCCCCAGCGTTTGCCCAACGCGTCCCGCAGGCGATCGGCGCCGCCATCGGGATAGCGAAACACCTCGGGCGTGATCTGCCTGATCGCTTCCTGCGCGCCGGGCGGCACACCGAACGCACCTTCGTTCGACGATAATTTCAGGGTGCGATTGACCCCCGGCAGCGACGATACACCGCCGACATAGGGATGGATCGTCAGAATCTCCGGACGAGGTGACGGTGCGGTCATGCCGCTCCTCCCGCGATCGGATTGGCATAGGCCCCCACGACGACGGCCCGACGCGTGACCGATCCCAGGCTGGCGAGCCGTGGGTCGGCGTCGGTCAGATAGCCTTCGACCTCCACCAGCGCCTGGTTCTGCGCGACCACCATGGTGTCCGGCTTCAGGTTTGCCGCGGTCAGCGCCGAGACGATGCGGGTGCGGCTGACCTCCTGTTCCAACTCCAGGCAGAGGAAGGTGCGGTCGCTGCCGCTGGGGTCAGGCGCGCTGGTCGCGACCACCACCGCCTGCACCGTCGGCGCCCCCTCGGCCCGCCGTGTCCAGAACGGCAGGCGAGCGATGATGTAGAAGCGGGGTTCGCGATTCAGCAGCGAAGTCCACCATCGGTCGGTTTCCGAGGGGAACGGCATTACGGCGACCGAGGCAGTGCCGTTGCTGACCTCGGTCAAGGCGCGTGCCGATGCGCTATGCACCCGGATCGGGGTCATGGAGCCGAAATGCTCCCGCGCCATCTGGGTCATGCCGCCGCTGGCTTCGGTTTCACAGACGGCAACGATCACGGGTGACTGCATGGCGGTCGTGCCGGCCAGCATTTCCCGCCACATGCCAAACAACGTATGCGCCGGCAGGGAGCCGCCATGCCGCCCGACGAGGCGGCGGATAATCGATGCCTCCCGCCCCGGACGGAACGCGGCGGCCTTGCCGGATCGGGCGACCTGCTCGACCACCTTGGCCCGTTCCATCAACAGGTCATGGATCGTGTCGTCGATGCGGTCGAGTTCGGCGCGCAAGGCCGGCAAGCCGCCTGGCCAGCCACCCTGCGGGGCTGGGGCGTCGGTGCCGTCGGGCGTGGATGGCGGGGCGGGGGGCGGAGTGGTGCTGGACATCTTTCTGGCCATAAGGGGCCGGAACATCTAGCGGATGCACGCTGCCATGCAAACCCGCCGGTTGCGAGCGATGCGCCGGGACACTATTCAAGAAGAGGCAATGGATCAGACCGCGCCCCTCACCGATCTCGCTCACAGCCATGTCGTGTTGAACGACGGGCTTATGTTGGAGTGCGGGATTCGCCTGGATAGCCATACCGTGGCCTATCGCACCTATGGCACGCTGAACGCCGAACGGAGCAATGCGGTGCTGGTGTGTCATGCGCTGACCGGCGATCAGTATGTGGCGGAAACCCATCCGATCACCGGCAAGGGTGGCTGGTGGGATGCCGTGGTGGGGCCGGGGCGCCCGATCGACACCGACCGGTATTTCGTCGTCTGCGCCAATGTGCTGGGCGGCTGCATGGGAAGTACCGGGCCGCGCAGCCCGAAACCCGGTGGCGCCGGAGAGCCATGGGGCACCGATTTTCCGCCGACCACCATCCGCGACATGGTTCAGGCCCAGAAGCAATTGATGGATTTTCTGGGGATCGGCCGCCTGTTCGCGGTCGTCGGCGGGTCGATGGGCGGCATGCAGGTGCTGCAATGGGCGGCAACCTATCCCGACATGGTGTTCGCGGCGATGCCGATCGCGACCGCTGCCTACCATTCGGCGCAAAATATCGCGTTCCATGAGGTCGGGCGGCAGGCGATCTTCGCCGATCCGGACTGGCGCAATGGCCGTTACTGGGAAAGCGGCGATATCCCCGCGCGTGGCTTGGCGGTGGCGCGGATGTGTGCGCACATCACCTATCTGTCGGAACAGGCGCTGACCCGGAAATTCGGCCGCCGGCTGCAGAACGCGCCGAAAGACAGTTCCGAGGCGATCAACCTGTTCGGCGAAATGTTTGAGGTCGAGAGCTATCTGCGCCACCAGGGCAGCACCTTCGTGCAACGCTTCGACGCCAACAGCTACCTGACCATCACGCGGGCGATGGACTATTTCGACCTCGCCGCTGACTGCAACGGCAATCTGGCGGACGCGTTTCGCGGCTCCAAGACCCGGTTCCTGCTGGCCTCGTTTACGTCCGACTGGCTGTTCCCGACGTCGGAAAGCCGCAGCATCGCGCGGGCTTTGAACCGCGCCGGGGCGAATGTGTCGTTCGTCGAATTTCCCAGCGACAAGGGCCACGACGCGTTCCTGCTGGATGAGCCGGACTTCCATCGCGCTTTGGCCGGGTTCCTGCGCGGATGTGCCCTGCACGCCGGGCTGCGTGACGCGTTGCGCGACGCATGACCACCCACGACCCGGTGCGCTTCGTCGCCAAGAACATGCGGATGGACCTGGCGCTGATCGCCAGCATGATCGCGCCTGGCTCACGGGTCCTGGATATCGGCTGCGGCGACGGCACCCTGATCGATCATCTGTTCCAGACCAAGGGCTGCGATGCGCGCGGCATCGAAATCGACATGGGGGAGGTCACCCAGGCCGTCGCCTATGGGCTGCCGGTGATGCATGGCGACGCGGATGACGATCTGACCCATTATCCCGATGGCGCGTTCGATTATGTGGTGCTGTCGCGGACCTTGCAGGCGGTCGAGCGGCCGCGCGCCGTGCTGCACCAGATGCTCCGCATCGGCGCGCGGGCCGTGGTCAGTTTTCCGAATTTCGGTCATTGGCTGGTGCGCTGGCAGTTGCTCAGCACCGGACGGATGCCGATGACCCCCACATGGAACCGGCCCTGGCACGAAACGCCGAACATTCATCCCTGCACGATCCGTGATTTTTTCGTGTTGTGCGACCAGGAAGGGTACGTGGTCGAAAGCTGGCTGGCCGCCGACGATGCCGGGCAGCGGACGCCCTGGCGGCGGTTTCCGCGGCTGGCGAACCTGTTTGGGGAGCAGGGATTGTTCGTCCTGCGGCGGGCGGGCTGACCGCGACTTGAACCGCTGATGCCCCGCATCACCGAACTGAAACTACCGCTGGATCACGATCAACCGGCATTGCGGGCGGCCATC
>CAMBXJ010000487.1 GCA_945871455.1 Asaia bogorensis | reverse complement strand
CTCCTGGGTCAGGATGGCGCGTAGGCCCTCCCGATAGCTGGGATACAGCCAGTGCAGTCCGAGTGCTTCCTGGCTCTTCCGGCTGGCGACCTTGCGGTTTTCCGCCCAAAAGCCGAGCGCCATGGGACTCATGGTGGGTTGTGCGGCGGTGAAGGCGATCGGGGGCGGCGGTTCGATCCCCAGCAGGGCCGCCGCCTCGGTCACCACATCGGCGCTCTCGCTCGGTTCGTCGTCGGACAGGTTCAGGACGCGGGTTCCGGCGGCCCGATCCTGGTGCATCGCCACGACCACGGCGCGGGCGATGTCGTCGCGATGGATACGGCCGAACAGATGCCCTGGCTTGATCGTCCGGCGCGCCTTTCCCGCGCGCAGATCGTCGAAGGCCGAACGGCCGGGGCCGTAGATTCCGGCGAGGCGGAAGATGTCCACGGGACAGACGGAGGCAAATGCCGCCCAGGCGGTTTCCGCCTCGACCCGTCTTTGCCCGCGGGCCTGGGTCGGGCGGGGTGGCGTGTCCTCATCGACCCAGCCGCCGTCCCGGTTGCCATAGACAACGGTGCTGGACAGATAGCCGATCCAGCGCAGATCGCGCGTTCGGCGGATCGCATCGGCGTAAAGCGCCAGCACCGGGTCGCCATCCGGGCCGGGCGGGGTGGAAATCAGCAGATGCGTGGCCGTGGCGATGGCCGGTTCGGCCGCGTCGAACGGGATGCACCCGGTTGCCGCCGATCGGGATGTGCCGATCGCGGCCATCCCGGCAATCGCGGCAATCGCCCGCGCCGTGTAGCCCAGGCCGAAGATCAGCAGGCTCGGTTCGGTCATGCGTCTCCCCTCCACCGCAGAATCACGCGGCTCAGCGCCGCCAGGCCGGTGTTGATCGCGACCCCGGCCAGCGACAACAGGACCAGGGCGGCGAACATGCGCGGCACCTGCAAGCGGTATCCCGCCTCCAGGATTCGGTACGCCAGACCGGAGGCGAATCCGCCGGACCCGGCCACGAATTCGGCCACCACGGCGCCCACCAGGGCCAGGCCGCCGGATATGCGCAACCCGGTCAGGAAATACGGCAGGGCGGCGGGCAGGCGCAACAACATCAGGGTCCGCATCCGTCCGGCCCCATACAGCCGGAACAGATCCGCCAACTCGGCCGGGGGAGATGCGAGGCCGGTCGCCGTGTTGGCGAAGATCGGGAAGAACGCGACCACCGTGGCGCACACGACCAGGGAGGTGAACGGATCCCCCACCCAGATGATGATCAGCGGCGCGATGGCCGGCAGCGGCGTGACCTGCAGCACCACGGCCCAGGGCTGGATCGCCGCCTCGGCCAGCCGGCTGGCGGCCATGGCCATGGCCATCAGCACGCCCAGGGTGGATGCGACCAGCAGGGCGGCGAAGGTCACGATCAGGGTCGATCCCAGCGATATCAGCAGGCCGGTCGGGTCGGCGATGAAGGCGGCGACGATTGCGATCGGCCCGGGCACCAGATAGTCGGGCACGCCGGTTGCCCGCACCGCGATTTCCCATATCGCGATGGACAGCGCGGCGAACAGGATGGGCAATACAGCGGTGTTCATGGGTTTCCCGCGGTGCTCCCCTGGGTGCCGCCCCCCTGGATGCCGCCCCCAAGCGCCTGTTCCATCGCACGGGTGATCCGGGCAACCAGCGCCGCATAGGCCGGATCGAGCCTGGTTTCGGGGCCGTGGTCCAGGGGCGATGGTATTTCCTGGTCGATCCGTCCGGGGCGGGGGGTCATCAGAACGATGCGGCGCGCCAGGAAGGCCGCTTCGTAGATCGAGTGCGTGACGAACACGATCATGCAGCCGACATCGCGCCACAGCGCCAGCAGATCGATTTGCAGTCGGTTGCGGGTGAATTCGTCCAGTGCCGCGAACGGCTCATCCATCAGCAGCACGCTCGGGCGGGTGACCAGGGCGCGGGCGATGGAAACCCGCATGCGCATGCCGCCGGACAATTGCCGCGGGCGAGCCGCCTCGAACCCCGCCAGCCCCACCTTCGCGAGCGCCGCCTGGACATCCGCCTGCGCCTGGTTGCGGGGAATCCCGCGCAGGCGCAGCGGCAGATAGACGTTCTCGGCGGCACTGGCCCAAGGGATCAGGGTGGCGTCCTGGAAGACGTAGCCGATGCTGCCCGGCGCCGGCGGCCGGCCATCGTCCCAGCGCAGACTGCCGCTATCGGGTTGGTCCAATCCGGCGATCAGGCGCAGCAAGGTCGATTTGCCGCAGCCGGAGGGGCCGAGCAAAGCGAGGAAATCGCCGTGGGAGAGGGTGAGGGAGACGTCGCGCAGTGCCTCGATACCGCCCGGAAAGCGCCGTCCCACCTGGCTGATGGTCAGCACCGCAAGCCCCCCGATGGGATCCACGTGATCATCTGGGTCACGGAGCTTTCACTCTGGTTACATCCCTCTGTAGCATACTCGCCCCGAAGACCGCAGAATGGCAGCGGCATGACAGGAGGCAAGATGCAGCCCGCGATAAGTTTCGGCCTCTCTGGCCGGCGCGCCATCGTGACCGGCCATAGAGGTGGCATCGGCGGGGCGATCGCCACGGTCCTGGCGCGTGACGGCGTCGAAGTGACCGGGCTGGATCTGCCCGAATTCGACCTGGCGGACACCGCCAATCTGGAAGCCGCGCTGGCCGCGGTGGTCGCCGATCGCGGCCCGTTCGATATTCTGGTGAACAATGCCGGGATCACGGTTCTCGGCTCGGTCCTGGAAACCCCGGTATCCGAGGTGGAGCGTGTGTTCCGGGTCAATTTTCTGGCAGGCTATGCGGTGATGCGCGCCGTGCTGCCCGGGATGATCGCGCGTGGGCGCGGGTCGATCATCAATATCGCGTCCGACCAGGCGTTGATCGGCAAACAGGTGAGCGCCGCCTATGGGGCCAGCAAGGCGGCCATCGCGCAGTTGTCCCGTTCGGCGGCGCTGGATTTCGCGAAATTCGGCGTCCGGGTGAATGCGATCGCACCCGGCAGCACCGACACCGCCATGTTGAGCCAGGTCATCACCGATCTGGCGGCGACCTATCCGGATCGGTTCCCCACGTCCTCGGCCGATTTCTACAAATCGGGGGTTCCCCTGGGGCGTTTCGCGCGTCCGGAGGAAATCGCCCACGTCGTGGCATTCCTGGCTTCCGACGCGGCGTCGTTCATGACCGGGGTCGTGCTGCCCGTCGATGGCGGCGGGACGGCGCAATGAATGCGGCCGAACCGCTGGACCCGAAGGTCGCGATCGTGACCGGGGGCACGCGCGGGATTGGACGCGCCGTGGCGTCGCGGTTGCGCGCGGATGGC
>CAMBXJ010000486.1 GCA_945871455.1 Asaia bogorensis | reverse complement strand
CAGGTCCGCCCCGGCCTCGAATTGCGGCTTGATCAGCGCGATGGCCCAGGCACCGGCGTCGCACAGGCTCAGCGGATTCGGCAGCAAGGTCGCCAGGCCGATGAAACTCGCATCGCAGACCATGGCCGCGATCGGATCGGCGATCGCCTCCCGCGTCAACTGGCGCGCATTGGTCCGTTCGTGCACCACGACCCGGGCATCCGTCCGCAGTTTCCATGCGAGTTGTCCGTGACCGACGTCGACCGCATGAACCCTGACTGCGCCGTGCGTCAACAACACGTCTGTGAACCCGCCGGTGGAGGCCCCGACATCCAGGCAGATCCGGCCTTGCGGCGACAACCCGAAATGGCTCAGCGCATGGTCCAGCTTCAAGCCACCGCGTGACACCCAGGGATGGTCCTGGCCCCTGACCTCCAACGGTGCGCCAGCCGCCAGCACGTCGCCCGGCTTGTTGACGCGTTTTTCCCCACTGAACACCTTCCCGGCGAGGATCAGCGCCTGCGCCCGGGTACGGCTTTCGGCGAGTCCCCGGTCCACCAAAGCCAGATCGGCGCGCTGCTTGCCCGCCGGTGGGCGATTTTCTCGGGGGAGTGCGGTGGCTTTGTCCATGCCGACCGGCCGATCAGTCCGCGAAACCGTCGGTCGGAATGCGCCTATTCCAGCGGCCGTGTGCCAAGCGAGCCGTCGGCATTGCGCACGATGGCGGCGACCCGGGTCTCGGCCTCGGCCAGCTTGGTCTCGCAGTGCTTGCGGAGCGCGGCGCCGCGTTCATAGGCGGTGATGGCGTCCTCCAGCTTCTGCTGGCCGCCTTCCAGGCCGCGCACGATCTGTTCCAATTCGGCCAGCGCGTCCTCGAAGGACAGTTTGCTGACATCGCTCTTCTTCTCTTGGTTCTTGGTGTCGGACATCCGGTCCCGGCTCCGTTCAGGCTCGCATCAGGGCACGCACATGCACCGCGGCGGATGCGGCGAGCGCGTCCAGGTCGTAGCCGCCTTCCAGCACGGACACCACCCGCCCCCCGCAATGGCGATCCGCGATCGCGAGGAGTTCGTCGGTGATCCAGGCATAATCCTCGGTTTCCAGGCGCAACTGCGCCAGCGGATCGGCCTTGTGAGCGTCAAAGCCGGCGGAGATGATCAACAGTCCCGGTGCGAATCGGTCGAGTTCCGGGAGAATCTGCTCCGACCAGGCCGAACGGAAGGCGGCGCTGCCATCCCTGGGGCGCAGGGGTGCGTTGATCACATTGTTGGCCACCCCGCGCTCCCACACGTCACCGGTGCCGGGATAGCAGGGGCTTTGGTGAGACGACGCGTAGAACAGGTCCTTATCGGCGGCGAACATCGCCTGCGTGCCGTTGCCGTGGTGTACGTCGAAATCGACCACGGCGACCCGCTGCACGCCCCATTGGGCACGGGCATGCAGGGCCGCCACCGCCACATTGTTAAACAAACAGAACCCCATCGCTCGGCCTGGTTCCGCATGATGCCCGGGCGGGCGGACCGCGACGAAGGCGGTGCGGGCACTGCCTTCCATGACCGCGTCCACGCCGCGCACCGCGCCACCGGCCGCGCGGAGGGCGGCTTCGGCGCTGCCCTCGCTCATGATGGTATCGCCGTCCAGGGCGACGGTTTCGCCCGGTTCCGGCCGGATCGCGATCAAGGCTTCGACGAAGGGTCGCGGATGCACGCGGGACAATTGCTCGATCGTTGCCCGGGGCGCTTCCTCCCGCCAGAGCGGGGCGAACACCTCGGCCTCCAAGGCGTCCATGACCGCGCGCAGGCGTTCGGCGCACTCGGGGTGATAGGGGCCGGGATCGTGATCCAGGCAGGCCCGGTGGGTGATGAGCGTGGTCGTCATGGTGTGCCTCCCGGCCCGGCGGCGTCGCTTGGATCCGGCTGGTCCGCGCGCCGGCGGATGACGAAGCTCAACACCCCGTTTTCTTCACTGAAGGCGATCAGATCATGGCCGGTTTCCCGGCAAAAAGCCTGAAAATCCGCGACCGCCGCTCGGTCCGTCGCCAGCACGCGCAGCCGGTCCCCCGCCGCCATCGACCGTAGCGATCGATTGGCCCGCAGCACCGGCAGGGGGCAGTTCATGCCCTTCACATCCAGAAGTGTCTCACTCATGCCCTTTATCCTGGTGTGGTGCGCCCTCTTGAGCAAGCGGTGTTGAGCAAGCGGACGGGTGGTTGCATGCTTGCGGCCATGAGCCAATACCGCATCGGCATCGACCTGGGTGGGACAAAGATCGAAATCGTGGCGCTTGCCCCGGATGGGACCGAGGCGCTGCGCCACCGCATCGCAACCCCCGCCGGTTACGCACCTACCGTGTCCGCCATCGTGGACCTGGTCGCGGAGGCCGAAGCGCGCCTCGGCGTGCGTGCCAGCGTTGGCATCGGCATTCCCGGTGCCATCAGTCCAGCAACGGGGTTGGTCAAGAACGCCAACTCCCTGGCCTTGAACAATCATCCGCTGGACCGCGACCTGAGCGATGCCATCGGGCGTCCTGTCCGGATCGAAAACGACGCCAATTGTTTCGCGCTGAGCGAGGCGACGGATGGTTCGGCCGCCGGCTATGGGGTGGTATTCGGTGTGATTCTCGGCACTGGCTGTGGCGGCGGATTGGTCATGCACGGATCGGTCCATCGCGGCCCGCATGGGATTGCCGGCGAATGGGGACACAACCCGCTGCCCTGGCCTAATCCGGACGAATTCCCGGGCAATTCCTGCTGGTGCGGTCGGCGGGGGTGCCTGGAAACCTATGTCGCCGGCCCGGCCCTGGCGCGCGATTGCGACGGCCCCGATGCGCGTGATGCGTCCAGTCTGCCGCGGCGAGCCGCCGCCGGGGACGAACGTGCGCGCGCTGCTTTGCAGCGCCATGCCGACCGGCTGGCGCGCGGGTTGGCCCAGGTGATCAACCTGCTCGATCCGGACGCCATCGTGCTGGGAGGGGGGCTGTCGAATATGGCGCATCTCTACACCGACCTGCCGAAATTGCTGCCTCGTCACGTGTTCAGCGACGTGATCGCGACTCCCATCCTGAAAAACCAGCATGGCGATTCATCGGGCGTGCGGGGTGCGGCCTGGCTCTGGCCGGCGGTGTAGGACCGATCTTCGGTGCGGTAGAGGGTCAGGATTCGGTGGCGGGTTCCAGGCTGGCGCGAATGCGTTCGACGCGGCGGCCGTCCATCTCCAGCACCTCGAACCGCCACCCGGCGAACACGATTCGATCGCCGGGGCTGGGCAGGCGCCGCAGCAATGCCAGGATCAGGCCGCCCAAGGTGTGGTAGCTTCCCTCGGCCGGCAGGTCGGGCAG
>CAMBXJ010000485.1 GCA_945871455.1 Asaia bogorensis | reverse complement strand
AGCCGCCCGGTTGGCCATGATCTGTTCGTGGTCGTTGGGGGACGTCTCGGTCACGCCCAGGAAGCGGAACTTGCCCTTTTCCTTCTCCCGCAGCAGCGCGGGCACGATCTCGGACCGCACATAGTCATAGGCAGCGGGCGGAACGGCATGCAACTGGAACAGATCGACATGGTCCACCCCAAGCCGCCGCAACGATCCATCCAGGCTTTCGAGGATTTTCGTCACATCGAAATGCGCGTCGTCTCTCGGCTTGGACGCCTTGGTGCAGAGCACGTAGGAGTCCCTGGGGACACCTCGGAGCGCTTTGCCAACCACTTCCTCGGTGCCGTAGACGGACGCGGTGTCGATCAGATTGACGCCCAGATCCATCGCCTGGCGGATGATTCCGACCGCGTCGTCTTCGGTTTTGCCGGTGCCAAGGCCGAGCCGGGAGAAGCCGCCGCAACCGAGTCCGGCGACGCTGACCTGAAGGCCCGTCCGCCCGAGTGTGGTGTATTGCATGATCCCGCCCCCGAATTGTCCAATGACGCAAGGTAACAGGAGCCGCATCGTGCCGCTATCGTTCGAGATTCAGGGCCACCGGGGCGCGCGAGGGTTGTTCCCCGAGAACACGTTGCAGGGGTTCGCGGCCGCGCGGGACCTTGGTGTCCACGCATTCGAACTAGATGTCGGGCTGACCCGGGACGGGGTGGTGGTGGTCAGCCACGACCCGGCGCTCAATCCCGATATCACCCGCGATGCGGCCGGACGGTGGCTGGCCGAACCAGGGCCGTTGATCCGCGACCTGACGCTGGCGGAACTCGTGCGATACGACGTGGGGCGCATCCGACCGGGCACGCGCTATGCCGGTCTGTTTCCCGACCAGGTCGCGATCGACGGGGCACGCATCCCGACCTTGCTCGATGTGCTGCGGATGGATGACCGGATCCGGTTCAACATCGAGTTGAAGACCGATCCCACGCACCCGGACCACACGGCCGCTGCCGTCACTCTGGCCGACACTGTGTTGGCTGTCATCGATCAGGCCGACGCCGCGCGACGCGTGATGATAGAATCCTTCGACTGGCGCGGGCCTCGGCATATCCGCGCGGTTCGCCCCGAGATTCCCACCGCCTGGTTGACCAGCCAGACCACCGAGGCCGCGTCGGGGCTCTGGTGGGACGGGCCAACGCTTGCCGACCATGGCGGATCGGTGCCGCGCGCCGTTGCCGCGGCAGGGGGAACGATGTGGGCGCCCCAATATCAGACCCTGACTCAGGCTCGGCTGTCGGACGCGCAAGGGCTGGGCCTTGTTGTCCTGCCCTGGACAGTCAATCAGCCGTCGGACATCCGACGGCTGATCCAGTGGGGTGTCGATGGCCTCATTACCGACAGGCCGGACCTGGCCTTGCGAATCCTCACCCAGGTGGACACTGAATGAGGATCGGTTCGGTCAGCCTGTTGGCATCAGTAGGCGTTGAAGAAGTGTGCCGAGATCGATGCCCTTTCCAGCAACGCCTTCAGTGCCGGGTTCCGCTCGCTGTTTTCAGCGGTCAGCGCCTCCATCGGTGCGAAGAATTCATGCGCATGGGCGAGTTGCTGGCGCGCAAATCCGTCGTAGTGGTGACTTTTCAGGCCATAGAGCACCCGCATCTCCCGCACCGGGATGGCGACGGCATGGACCGGCTCCCGCGCGAACACGCGGGTCGCCTTCCAGCGCGGGGTCGGGTCCTCTGGCGTAATCGGGGCCAGCAACCATTCCACCGGGCACACCGCCAACAACGAATGCGTGCTCGGCGCGAAGCGGGAGCGTTTGTCCAGCAGGTTCTGCAACGTGCTGCATGCCTCGATTGCCAGGATATCGACAAATGGTTCGGCCGGCGTTCCTCCGAAATTGAGCCACAATCCGTCCGGAAGCGTGCGTAACCGGTTGGTGCCCGGCAGCTTCAGGAATGGGTTCGTGGTAACCGGATCGTCGGACGGACGGCCTCGCAACCATGCTTCCTTGCCACGCCTGGGTTTAAGACCGGGGGGACGTTGTCCCCAGTTTTTCAACCTTTTTTTCACCAGGGCGTCGAGCGATTCAGCCAAGTCCACGTCGGCCTCCAATCAGTTCCAGGCGCACAACTTATGAGTGTATTTACTCATACATTAAACCCTCTGGTAGGTATGTCTGGCTTGCGCCTTCCAAAATTCGCATTCATATCCGTCATATACGATAATTTTTCGTGCCAATAACGACGTCCGGACAGAGGGCATTGACATTTCTATTGCTAACGGTTTTGTAATTCTTCCCGAGTCGCGATCGCTTAGGCGGATGAAGCTGATGTGAGTTGTCAACAGCGTGTGGATAGTTAACCAAATGTTATCCACAGAAATACAATTTCACTCCGTGAAATTTATGGCGCTCCGGACGATCTAACCTGGTGGTTGGTCAGAATTTGAAATGGGCTGCGGTTCGACGTGCCATCCCATCGGCTCTCCGGGCGGCATGACCCCGCCATGCCCATCAGGGCGCGAATTCCGGGATTGTGGGGGCAGCCGGGAGGGCGGTTGCCCACGGGCCGCACGGTCAGGGACTTGCTGTTCGGCGAGCCGATCGCGCGACCGCGTGAGAGTCCGGAGAACCTTCAGGCGACGCGCGCAAACAATCGCCGCAACCGAGATGGCCCCTTCTCGTCATCGCCGGACTTGATCCCCCCGCCGCTGAAGCGCGGCTTACCGGGTCGTGCCCGGCAACGACGATGAGGGGCGGTGCAACCACGTGTCGCGATCATGTGTGCGCGTGGCCATGGCGGCGCGAACGAATGCCCGGCCCAACCGCTAGCGCGGCAGGTCCGGAGCCTCGCCGGTTCCGGGCCTATCAGCGGTTCGGTGCGATCAGGCTATGCGGCCTTTGCCGCGGCCAGCGCCCGCCATACCCGTTCCGGGGTCGCCGGCATGTCGATATGCGTCACGCCATCCGGTCCCAGGGCATCGATGATCGCGTTGATCAGGGCCGGTGGGCTGCCGACCGCACCGGCCTCACCGGCCCCCTTCACGCCCAGAGGATTGGACGCGCAGGGGATTTCCAGCAACTCGATCTCGATGTCGGGGAAATCGTCGGCGCGAGCCAGCGCGTAGTCCATCAGGCTGCCGGACAGCAACTGGCCGGAAGCTGGATCATAAACCGTGCGCTCCAGCACCGCCTGGCCGTAGCCTTGCGCCACGCCGCCGGCCACCTGGCCGCGCACGATCAGCGGATTCACCGTCTTGCCGAAGTCGTCGCAGACGCCATAGCGGATCAGCGCCACGACGCCGGTGTCGGGATCGACCTCCACTTCCGCCATGTGACAG
>CAMBXJ010000484.1 GCA_945871455.1 Asaia bogorensis | reverse complement strand
CTTCTCGAAGATACGTTGCAGATGCGTGCGCGCGGTGCTCATCGCGATGCCCAACGCGGCTGCGGTGTCGTCCAGGCTGAAATCGCGTCCGAGCAGTCCGATCAGCCGGGTTTCGGCATGGGTCAGTCCGTAGAGCCTAACCAGGACCTCGCCGGGAAGGGGCAGCAAGTCACCGACGGCCTGGATGAAAAGTGCCGACCGCGCGCGGCTCTGGCCGCCGATACGGTGCTGCAATCCGCCTGCCAGCGGCAGGACGTGGCCGGCGAACCGGCGTCCATCCGATTGAGTGAAGGCGATGGACAGGGGCTGGGTGTCGATCCGCTCGATGTCGGCGTTTCCTGCCGCGATTGCCGAGGCGATGCGGGCATCGAGGTCGTGGTCCTGTGCGCGGATTGCTCCCTGTTCGAGGCTCAGCATGTCGGTCTCCGCGAGGAACCGTTCCGCTGAGGCATTGGCTTCAACGCAATGGCCGGATGCGTCTAACAGCAGGATGGGGATCTGCACCAAGTCCAGAGCGGCGGCGAGGTCGGTTGCGCGAGCGGCATCCCGTTCGACGAAGCCGTGGAAAATCATCGCGCGTCGAATGTGCGGGGCGAGGAGGCCGATGAGAGCGGTCTCTCTCTCGCCCGGTGGGCTTTGGCCCTCGCGCCTGGTGAAACTCATCATAGAGACCTGGGTCGCGGACTGCTCCAGAAATACGGCAATGAAATCAAACCAGTCGAGAGGGGCAAGAAACTCACGATAGAAGATCGTCTGACGCAGATCGTTTGGGTCCATGCAACGCGCAAGCGTAATCGGTTCGTCCACCGCGAAATGCCACCCGATCGTTGCCAGGGGATTAAGAGCGGCATATTCCTCAGCATAAAGCTTGAACGATTCTGTGGACGCTCCCCAGTTAAACTCGAGCGACACACTTCGCATGCCATGGCTGATGACTGACGCCGCACAGGCGTCCAATGTGTGGCAGATGCGTTCAAGTGTTGGCACCCATCGTGTCCGGTCCAGGCCACATTCGTAGATGTCCCCGATCAGGCCGGACAGCGCCTGGTTGTCTAACGGCCCCATGCGGCGGCTCCTGCCAATCGTAGGACAGTCGATTCAGTCCTCGCAACGCGGGCACTGGCCGCACCATATCGCTCGGTCATGTAGGAGCCCCGGGCAAGGCGGACAGGACCAGCTTCATCAGTTCCGGCTGCCGACTTGTGCCGGTCTTTTCGAAGATATGTTGGAGGTGCGTACGCGCCGTCGTCAGGGCAATGCCAAGACTGGCAGCCGCATCCCGCAAGTCCATGTTCGTTGCCAGAAGGCCGATTAGCCGTGTCTCCGCGTACGTCAGGCCGAATAATTTCACCAGAACTTCGCCAGGTAACGGTCGCAAGTCTCCAACGGTCTGAATAAACACTGCCGACGTTGCACGTCGCCGTCCGCCCATTCGGTCCCTCAGCCCGCCTGTCAACGGCATCACATGGCCGGCGAAGCGCCGACCATCATTCTGCGTAAAACCAAACGATAGTGTTTGTGTTCCAATGTGGTCAAGGTCGCCGGCGCCACGCGTCGTGGCGGCGATTTGAGCGTCGAGCACGCGGTCGTGAGCGCGGAGGGTGCCCTTGTTAAGCCATATAGCATCGGTCCCGGCAAGCAAACGCTCCGCGGCGGTATTCACCTCAACACATATCCCGGATCGATCGCACAGTATGACGGGAATTTGAATAAGATCGAGAGCACCAGCCAGGTCTTCGATCCGCGCCGCGTCCCGCTCCATGATTCCGTGAAAGATCGTTGCTCGTCGGAAATGCGGGGCAAGCAAACGCAGCAACGCAACCTCCTGGTCACCGAAAAACCCATCGTCTCGATGCCTGGTGAACCCCACGGTGGATGTCTGGCTCTCGGATTTCTCGAGAATGATCGCAACAAAATCAAGCCAATTCAACGGTTTGAGATAATCTCGGTAGAACGTGGTCCTCTGGAATTCCTCGGGGTCCATGAATCGCTGCAACGTGATCGGGTCATCTACCTCGAAGTGCCAATCCATCGTGCGCATCGGATCGATGAGCGCATAAGTCTGCGCATAGGTCTTGATCGACTCGTCTGACCCACCCCAACCATATCCAAACTGGATACCTTGCTGCCCGTGACTGAAAACAAGACTGTTGCACGCATTGAACAGGCCGGCGAGCCGTTCCAGGGTCGGGACCCATCGTGTGCGATCAAGGGCACATTCGTAGATATCGCCTATCACACTGGACAATGTATCGTTGTCGATATGTGTCATGGATCCGTTCCGTCGATTAAGTGTGCGCGGCACGAAGTCGGACCGATCCCGTGCCAATTGAAGGGCACGCGGTCTCTACGACGCAACATGGTCTCATGCGTCGGGCTTTGCTTCAAGGCCAATCCGTCCGCGATCTCCGGTATGAAATCCACGCGTTTCGGCGGTCGCGGCGATGGAGACCAGAGGCGATTGCTCGTGCGAGAGACATGAAAATAAAATCCGAACATCGCCCTGCATTAAAGACTCTCCGGAACGATGGAAATCATCTGAATGGATGATGTGGTCCGCCCGTAACAGGCTCAGAATATGTTCAAGGTCGTCGTCAGCGGGGCGACCTGCTCGACCGGCGGCGGTTAGCCCGGGATTGGCGAATGGAGCCAACACAATGAGATACGTCGAAAACTCCTCCCCCATGGCCGCGGATGAAACTGCCGCCCCAGGCTCCCGGCTCGTGTGCCTTCTTGCCGGCATGATGCTCGGCGGCATCGTGGCCAGCCTTTGGTGGCTTTCGTTTGTATTTGTGTTGCATTGAAGGACGCCTGATCCGGCTCATAGCCGAAGTAACCGAGGCAGGTCACGCTTCCGCGGTCCCACGTGAGGCCACACGAACGCAGCGGTGTCGATATAGAATGCCGCGTGGTGCCGGGCCTGGGCAGCCGACACCCGCGCCTGATCCCGCCCGATGGAATGCGCCAGGCATGGCGTATGATGACTTGGCGCCGCCGAGCGGTTAGACAGCGCGCACGCGGCGACAGGAAGACAGCGATGACGGACGGGCCCACACGGCCGACCCTTACCGGCGGGGAGGCTGGACCCGGCTTTCCGGTGTTCCTGCGCCTGACCTTTCCCTTGTCCGGGGTGAACTTCCTGAACCAGGCCGCGCGGGCGCTGATCGCAACGATCGGGCCGCTTTTGGCGTTGGAATTCTCCCTATCCGCGACCGAGCTCGGCATGCTCGCGGCGACCTTCTTCGCGTCCTACGCGTTGGTGCAGCTGCCTGTCGGAACGGCGATGGACCTGTTCGGCGTGCGCCGGGTCCAGACGGTGCT
>CAMBXJ010000483.1 GCA_945871455.1 Asaia bogorensis | reverse complement strand
CGACGACTTCCTGGCCAAACTCGTTACGATGTGATGTTTCGTTCACCCGATTCGCCTGGGTGCGTTGCGGCCCCTCATCGATGGCCCCGCATCGCTTTCGGGGCCGCGCCTGCCAGCCGCCTCATGGTAGCCCGCTGAAAAGGCACACTATGTTGCCGGACAGACACTTGGACCGCTGCCTCCGAAACCCCAACGTCAAGGCGACCCCGCGGACCGAGCAGGTTCCGCGATGGAGGCGCCTATCCCAGCAGCACCAGGTCGTCCCGGTGGATGATCTCGTCGCGCCCGCGCCAGCCCAGAATCGCCTCGATGCGATCCGACCGGTGTCCGGCGATCCGTTCGGCGTCGCCGCTGGCATAGGCCGACAATCCACGCGCCACGGTGGCTCCATCCGGCCCGATCACCATCACCGGATCGCCCCGCTCAAAGGCCCCTGCCACGCCGCGCACTCCGGCGGGCAGCAGAGACCGACCGTCTGCCAGCGCCTTGGCCGCGCCGGCATCGACCGTCAACACGCCCAGTGGCGCCAGCGACCCGGCGATCCAACGCTTGCGCGCGGAGCGACCCTCTGGCGCTGGCAGGAACCAGGTGCAGCGGCCGCCGGTTTCCAGCGCCGTCAGTGGCCGGTCGATATGGCCTTGCGCGATGGCCATGGCGCATCCGGCCTGGGTGGCAATGCGGGCCGCGACCAATTTGGTGCGCATCCCGCCCGAGGAATAGCCCGGAGGCGGCTCGCCCCCCATCGCCTCGATCTCCGGTGTCAATGTCGGGACCACCGGAATGTGTTCGGCGGACGCATCGCGGCGAGGATCGGCGGTGTAGAGGCCGTCGATGTCGGACAGCAGGATCAGTTGGTCGGCCTGCACCATTTCCGCCACGCGCGCCGCCAGGCGGTCATTGTCGCCGAAGCGGATTTCGGCGGTGGCGACCGTGTCGTGTTCGTTGATGACCGGGATGCAGCCCAGGGTCAGCAGGGTGTTCAAGGTGGCGCGGGCATTCAGATAGCGGCGCCGATCCTCGGTATCGTCAAGAGTCAGCAGAAGCTGGGCAGCGGTCAGGGCCTTGGCCGAAAGGGCCTGGCTCCATGCCTGGGCCAGTCGAATCTGGCCGACCGCGGCGGCGGCCTGCTTCTCTTCCAGCCGCAGGCGCATCTGGGTCAGCCCCAGGGCACGACGGGCCAGGGCAATGGCGCCGGACGACACCACGATGACATCGACGCCACGAGCGCGCAGGGCCGCGATATCGGCGGCGACTCCAGCCAACCAGTCGGTTTTCGGCGTGGCTTCCCGGGCATCGACGACCAGGGCGCTGCCGATTTTCACGACCAGGCGCTGGGCGCGGGACAGTTGGGGAATCACGGATCGACAGTCAGGCGCGGTGTGGCAAGCCAGGTCGCCGCGCTCACGCCGCCTTCTCCTGGCGCCTCGCGGTGATGCTGTTTTGAAGCGCGCGCAATACTTCCGGCACGCCCTTTCCGGTCACGCCCGACAGCAGCATCACGGGTCGCCCTGATGCCTTGCGCAGGGCCGCGGCCCGTGCCGATGCTTCCCTTGGGGTCATCGAATCGGCCTTGTTCAGGCCGATCAATTCGGGCTTTTCGGCCAGACCATTGCCATAAGCGGCCAGTTCCTCCCGCACCGTGCGCCAGGCATGCACGACATCGCCGGCGGCGCCGTCGACCAGATGCAGCAGCACGGCACAGCGTTCCACATGGCCCAGGAAGCGATCGCCGAGGCCGGCACCTTCATGCGCGCCCTCGATCAGCCCGGGGATATCGGCGAGCACGAACTCCTCGGAATTGGACAGCCGGATGACGCCGAGTTGCGGGTGGAGAGTGGTGAACGGGTAGTCGGCGATCTTGGGACGCGCGGCGGTGACGGCGGCCAGGAAGGTGGATTTCCCGGCATTGGGCAGCCCGACGAGGCCGGCATCGGCGATCAGTTTCAGGCGCAGCCAGACCCAACGTTCCTCGCCCGGCCAACCCTTGGTGGATTTGCGGGGCGCCCGATTGGTGGAGGTTTTGAAATGCGCGTTGCCAAAGCCGCCATCGCCGCCACGCAGCAGGGTGACCGTCATGCCGGGCTTGTCCAGGTCGGCGAGCATGGTCTCGCGATCGTCGTCCATGATCTGGGTGCCGAGTGGCACGCGGATGACGACGGCATGGGCGCCGGCGCCGGTGCGGTCGCTGCCGGAGCCGTTGCCCCCCTTGGGTGCCCGAAAATGCTGGCTGTAGCGGAAATCGATCAGCGTGTTCAGATTCTCCGCTGCCTCGAAAATAATGTCGCCGCCCTTGCCGCCGTTGCCGCCGTCGGGGCCACCGAATTCGATGAACTTCTCGCGCCGGAACGCGACCACGCCATCGCCCCCGTCACCGGAGCGGAGATAGATCTTGGCTTGGTCGAGGAACTTCATGGGGAATGCCAAAAACAAACAGGGGCCGGCTGGCGCCGACCCCCGTCAATGAAAGCCAGAGGGTGCGGCGCTTATTCGGCGGCGAGCGGGAGCGGCCGGACGGAAACGTGCACGCGGTCTTCGGACTTGCGGTTGAATTCCACCTTGCCGTCGACCAGCGCGAAAATCGTGTGGTCGCGGCCGAGTCCGACATTGGTCCCGGGGTACCATTTGGTGCCGCGCTGGCGAACCAGGATGTTGCCGGCGATCACGGATTCACCACCGAACTTCTTGATGCCGAGGCGCCGGCCTTCGGTGTCGCGCCCGTTGCGGGATGAACCGCCTGCCTTTTTGTGTGCCATGCCGAATTACTCCTTCGACTCGAAGATTTCGACCGCGGCGGGGTCTTCACCGGACACCACGGCGGCAGATTCGGCCGAGTCCATGGCGGCGGCGGGGACCGCGATTTCATGCGCGGAGGGCGCCATATAGGTCTGACCATCGGCGGTGATGCTGGAAACACGCAACACGGTCACGTGCTGGCGATGGCCGTTGCGGCGGCGGCTGTTTTGCCGGCGGCGCTTCTTGAAGATGATGACCTTGTCCAGGCGATCCTGGGCGATCACCGTGGCGGCAACCGAGGCGCCCGCGACGACCGGCGAACCGATCGTTAGGCTGCCATCGCCGCCCACGGCGAGCACGTCGTTGAAAGTCACGGTCCCGCCCGGTTCGGCGTCCAGCTTTTCCACCTTCAGCAGCGCGTTTGGGGTAACGCGGTATTGCTTCCCGCCGGTGCGGATGACAGCAAACATAGTTTCAACTCTCTACGACAACGCGGACCAGGAACATGGACCAAGACGGGACGGGCAGCCGGGAGTCCCGGCCGCCGAGGAAGCGGGGTTATAGCGGCCACCCGCCCCGTGTCAACGCGAATGTCTGG
>CAMBXJ010000482.1 GCA_945871455.1 Asaia bogorensis | reverse complement strand
CCAGGGTGTCCGGCGACGGTCCGATGTCAAGCTTGGGGCGGTCAGACGCCTTCGATGATGCGGATTTCGCGGACCGCGCCGTCACCGAGGGCGGCGAGAGCGGCCTGGTAGTCGGGGCTGTCATGCGCGGCGATGGCCTGGGCGACGCTTTCGAACTCGATCAGCACGGTGCGCTGTTGCAGGCCGTGCTCGTAGGTCTTGGCGGGTTCGCCGCGCGCCAGGAACTTGCCGCCGCCGGCGGTGATGGCGGGGCCGGCGAGCACCGCGTAGGCGGCGAGTTTCTCGGGGCTGGATACGGAACGATACGCGCTGACCCAATAGGCTTTCGGCATGGGAGCCTCCTCGATTGGTTGGACGGACTCGGTTTGGCGGAAATGACGGTCCGGCGCCAGGGGGAGAGGTGAGCGCATTGTCGCCCAGGAACACTGCCCCTAAGCTCACTTCGACATCACGGGGGCAACACCAATGACCCAACCAGAACCGGTAACCGGTGCCGAATTCCTGGCCCGCAGCCTCGCCGCCAACGGCACGTCCCACGTCTTCTTTATCGATGCCGTCCTCCGCCGCACGCTCATCGAGCTTGGCACTCTCGGCGTCACCCGCGTCCTCGGCCATAGCGAGAAGGCCGTCGCCTACATGGCCGACGGCTACGCCCGCATCGCCGGCCGCCCCGGCATCTGCTTCGCGCAATCGGTGGGCGCGTTCAACCTCGCGTCCGGTTTGCAGGACGCCTACCTCGGCCGGGTCCCCGTCATCGCCATGACCGGGCGGAAGCAGCCCGACATGCAGGCCCGCAATTCCTATCAGGAACTGCCGCACGGCCCGATGTTCGCGGCCACGACCAAATTCTCGGCGTTCGTGGAATCTGCGGCCGACCTGCCCCGTCTGATGCGCCAGGCGTGGCGGGAATCGATGACCGGCACGCCGCGCCCCGCGCATCTGGACCTGAACGGGCTGCAGGCCGAGGTCATTGAAACCGGCCTCGTCCACGAGGTCCCGGTCGCCGATCCGAATTTCCAATTGACCCTGCCGCCGCACCGCCCGACCCCCTCGGACAGCGACATCGACCGCATGGCAGTGAAGCTTCGTGGCGCCAGGAAGATCGTCATCGTCGCCGGGGAGGGCGCAACCGCATCCGGCGCCGGCCCCGAAATTCTGGCAGTGGCCGAGGCATTGGCCGCCCCGGTCGCGACATCCCTGGGCGGGCGGGGCCTGATCCCAACCCGCCACCGCCTGTCCGTCGGCTGCGCCGGCAACTACGCCGCGCCGCCCACCAACCAGATCGTGCATGAGGCGGAACTGGTCTTCTTCATCGGCTGCGACACCGGCGATCAGGTCACCCACACCTGGCGCATCCCCGCCATCGACACCGAATGCGTCCAGATCGACCTCGATCCCACCGAACTCGGTCGTTCCTATCCCAACACGCTCGGCGTCATGGGCGACCCGAAGGCGACCCTGGCAAAGCTGCTGGTGGCGCTGGACAAACCCACCCGAGACACCGCCTTCGCCGACCGCGCGGCCCGGATCGTCTCCGACTGGCGAGACTCCCGTGCATCCTGGCTCGCCAGCAATGCCACACCGATCTGGCCGGACCGGCTGTGCGACGAGATCACGCGCGCCCTGCCGCATGACGGCATCCTGGTCGCTGACACCGGCTATTCCGGCATCTGGTCCAGCACGCTGATCGAGCTGAACGGTGCCGGCCAGACCTATCTGCGTGCCGCCGGCTCCCTGGGATGGGCCTTCCCCGCCGCGTTGGGCGCCAAATGCGCGGCGCCGCATCGGAAGGTGATCTGCTGGTCCGGTGACGGCGCCATCTATTACCACCTGACGGAACTGGAAACGGCGCGCCGGCGCGGGATTGCCGTGGTGCTGGTCATCAACAACAACTCGGGCTTCGGCCAGGGCTGGCCGAACATCCAACGCCAGCAGGGCAACAAGCCCGGCGATGTGCGCGATCTGGTGCGCTTCGGCCCGACCAATTTCGCCGATGTCGCCCGCGTGTTCGGCGTGCGCGGCATCAGGGTGGAGGACCCGTCGCAGCTCGCCGCGGCGCTGAAGGATGCGCTGGCCGCCGACGAACCGGTGGTGGTCGATGTCGCAACGGATATCGACTGCCGAGCGCCGGAGCCTTGGCTGCCAGAGGGGGTGTGATAGCAACCGACCGAACCAGCGACCCATGGCAACGGCCGCTGTCATTGCGAGCGCGGCGAAGCAATCCAGGGCGAACAACAGGATCGATTACGCCGAGACTCTGGATTGCTTCGCTTCGCTCGCAATGACAGATCCGCCCATAGGTCAATGGTTGCTACGAGAGAGGAGTCCGCGGCGAATGGGATTGGTGTTTCACGAACGGATCGGGCTGGACGGACGGCGGATCAGCCCGTTCTCCTGGCGTATCCGCTATGCGCTGGCTCACAAGGGGATCGAGCCAGAGGTCGTGCCGACCCGCTTCGCCGATGTCGATCGCATCCGCGCGTTGAGCGGACAGCATTTCGTGCCGATCATCCAGTCCGACGGCCAGATCGTGCATGACAGTTGGTCGATCGCCTGCCATCTGGAGGATCATTATCCCGACCACCCATCTCTGTTCGGCAGTTCGGCCGGGCGCGGAACCTGCCGGCTGGTGAACAACTGGGTCGACACGGTGCTGGCGCCCACCATGCGCCGGCAGATCGCGGCCGATTTCGTGTGGTGCATCGATCCTGGCGACCGGGCCTATTACCGGACCACGCGGGAAGCGATGTTCGGCATGACCCTGGAAGCCTATTGCGCGGATCGGGACGCGTTGCTGCCAGGGTTGCACAATGTCTGTCAGCCACTGGATAAGACTCTGGCCGAACAACCATTCCTGGCGGGCGCATCGCCGGGCTACGTGGATTGTATCGTCTTCTCGGTGTTCCAGTGGGCGCGGATCGGCAGTCCGCGCGATGTGCTGGCCGATCCCGCGGTCCTGCCCGCATTGCGATCCTGGCGTGCTCGCATGGTCGGACTGCATGGCGGCCTGGGCGACCGGTTCGGACACTACCCAACGGAGCGTTCCGGGACAAACGGACGCACAACAGAATTGGAGAAGTCATGACCGAAGTCGCGGTCGTCGGTGCGGGCCTGATGGGCCACGCGCTGGCCTTGGTCTTTGCCCTCGGCGGGCACAATGTCCGACTGACCGATGTCAGCCTGGAGGCGCTGGAACGCGCGCCGAACCTGATGGCCACCGCTCTCAATACCTTGGCGGAAGCCGGGGAGGTCGATGCGTCCTGGAACCGGCAGAAGCTGTCGCAGGCGGTGCGCTGCTATCCGTCCCTGGCCGATGCGGTGAAGGGCGCCGC
>CAMBXJ010000481.1 GCA_945871455.1 Asaia bogorensis | reverse complement strand
GCCAGGCGCAAAAGCGTGACCGCGTCCGGAATGGCGCGGACCCGTTGGATCGCCTTGGTCTCGCGGGCCAGAAGATCGAGGTCAAGATCGGAAGGAAGGCCGGCCAGGATGGCCTCCCAGTCGGAGTCGCCAGGGGATGTTGCATTATACATCTGCCCTACGAATCGTACTCCGCCGCGTCGCTCCAAATGGTCTTTTCGCAATGTGAGAGATTTTTTCTCCCCGTTGTCGCTATCCTAACGCCAATGGGGCGGAGCCCCGCCCTGGCCAACGCCCCCCAAACCCGTTACGCCGTGACCAACCGACCAGGAGACCCAAGACCATGAATGGCGCCGAAAGCCTCGTCCACTCGCTGCTGAAAAGCGGCGTCGACACGTGTTTCTCCAACCCCGGCACGTCGGAGATGCACTTCGTCGCCGCGTTGGACCGCGTTCCCGGCATGCACTGCGTATTGGGCCTGTTTGAGGGCGTGGTGACCGGCGCCGCCGACGGATACGCGCGTATGGCCGGCAAACCCGCCGCCACGCTCCTGCATTGCGGCCCCGGCCTCGCGAACGGCATGGCCAACCTGCACAATGCGCGACGCGCCAACACCCCGATCGTGAACATTCCGGGCGATCAGGCGACGTATCACCGGCCGCTGGACGCGCCGTTGACGGCGGATACCGAAGGCTGGGCGCGCGGTGTGTCCGGCTGGGTGCGCACGGCGATGGATTCCAAGACCGTCGGCGCCGATGCCGCCGCCGCCGTGCAGGCCGCGATGATCGCTCCCGGTCAGATCGCCACCCTGATCCTGCCGTCCGATAGCTCCTGGAACGAAGGCGGCATCGTCGCCGAGGCGTTGCCGCGCCTGCCGACGCCAACCGCCGACCCGAAGCAAATCGACGACGTGGCCGCCGTGCTGCGCCGTGGCGGATCCGGCAATGTGCTGCTGCTGGGCGGCGTCGCGCTCAGCGAGGAAGGTCTGGAACTGGCCTGGCGGATCTCGCAGGCAACCGGTGTGCGGCTGGTGGCGCAGGGGTCCAACGCGCGGATGGCCCGCGGCCAGGGGCGAGCATCGCTGGACCGGGTGCCCTATGTCGTCGATGTCGCGGTCAAGGCGATGGCCGACACAAGGAACCTGATCCTGTGCGGCAGCAAGAAGCCGGTGACCTTCTTTGCCTATCCGAACAAGCCGCAGACCTCCATCCCCGACGATGCGCAGATCTACAATCTGGCGCGCCCGGAACAGGACGTCATAGAGGCGCTGACCCGTCTGGCCGATACGCTGCATTGCCCGAAGGTGGCGGCGCCCAACAACGGCTCCCGTCCCGAAGTCGGGCGCGGCGCGCTGACGCCGGAATCCGTGGCGGCAACGCTGGGTGCTCTGATGCCGGATGGTGCGGTGATCGCCGATGAGTCCGTGACCTATGGCCGCGGGTTCTTCTCCAACACCAAGGCGGCGCCGCACCATGATTGGCTGAACGTCACGGGCGGCGCAATCGGTGGCGGGCCGCCGATGGCGACCGGAGCCGCGATCGGCGCGCCGGGCCGGCGAGTGATCAACATGCAGGCCGATGGATCGGCGATGTACACGATCCAGGCGCTATGGACCCAGGCGCGGGAAAAGCTGGACGTGACCACGGTCATCCTGTCCAACCGCAAATATGCGATCCTGCTGGGCGAACTGGCCAATGTCGGCGCCAATCCGGGCCGCACCGCGCTGGATATGATGGATCTGGGCAATCCCGACATCAACTGGCCGCAACTGGCGAACTCGATGGGCGTGGAAGCGGCGCGCACGGATACGGCCGATGGCTTCGCCGACCTGCTGGCGCATTCCCTGAAGCGCTCCGGGCCGTTCCTGATCGAACTGTTGATCTGACACCACCGGACGGTCCCCACGGGTCGCTTTGCCCCGGGGGCCGGTTTCCTTGCGTGGTCCGCGACGCAGTCGGTGTTGCTTCCGGGTGTCGCCGGTCGCCGTCGGGGACCGTGTGACGCCGGTCGTCATCCCGATGACCGCGGTGCCGTCTCCAGACGCCCACATTGCAGCGCGACAATGACCTCGTGCAGCGCGCCAAGCGCCCCCGATCGTCCGCCGGATGCCGATGTTCGTAGTGGCAGGCGGAAAGATCGGCTCCCCTGCCCGTCATGGCGGCATCCACGACTTGCCCAGACGGCAACACGGCAGTCGTGGTTGGCGGCCCCGCGGCCTCCAGGACGGCGTTGCGGACCGGTGGGGCATCGTTTTGCCCCATTGGCATGACGCCGCGATACCGTCCACCGATCGGTCGCAATGGCGGATGTTCCCCGATCCGGCCCGCACCCACATTCCCTCATGATTGCGTGATTCCCGGTCGATGTTGGGTTAGAACGCGCCGCCGCGGTCCGACCCACCGCCCCTGCCCCGTATGCCGAAAGGAACGCCCATGGCCGACGAGATCACGCCGCGAGACAAACCCACCGCGCTGCCGGATATGACCGGTGCGCCATACACCGAAGTCATGCGCCACCTGCATAACGTGCTTCGCCCGAGCTCCTATTTCGAAATCGGCACGGACGCGGGCTTCAGCCTGGCCTTGAGTTCCTGCCCCTCGGTCGCGGTGGATCCCGCATTCCGACTGGATGATCTAACCCGGATCAAGATGATTCTGGCCAAGCCCGCCATGGCGTTTTACCGCATGCCCAGCGATACATTCTTTGAACAATATGATCTGACGGCGATCCTGGGCCGCAAGGTCGATATCGCCTTCCTCGACGGCATGCACCGGTGTGAGTTCCTGCTGCGCGATTTCTACAACATCGAGCGGCACTGCAAACCGAACTCCATCATCGCGGTGCACGATTGCCTGCCGGTCGAGGAAGCGATCACCTACCGCAAGACACCGGGCCCGGGCGGGGCATCAGCCGTGACGTCGGTGCCGTATCGGCACAACTGGCGGACGGGCGACGTCTGGCGCACGGCCCTGCTGCTGAAGCGGGTGCGCCCGGACCTGCATATCACGGCTTTGGATGCGCAGCCGTCGGGGTTGCTGTTGATCACGAATCTGAACCCGGACGATGACTCGCTCCGGCTGGAATATGCCGACCATGTGCGCGCGATGATGTCGTGGCGGCTGTCGATCATGGGACTGGCCGAGTATTTCGCGGAAATGGAAGTCGAGCCGACGGTGAATATTCAGACCGAGGAACAACTGACCGCGCGGTTCTGGCTTTGATGCCGGGGGAGGGGTAAGGGCGGGGCTTCCGCCCCGGACCCCGACCAGGGCTCTGCCCTGGACCCGCCAAAGGCACGGCCTTTGGAATGCGATTCTTTGGTCGTTTGAATTCCTGGGGCCTACCCGGACCTATCACCGTCCGGGT
>CAMBXJ010000480.1 GCA_945871455.1 Asaia bogorensis | reverse complement strand
TCGCGGGTGACGATCTCGGCCCAGTCGAGGACTTCGGCGATCTCACCGCCATAGGCACCGGCATTCATCGCGACCCCGCCGCCGATCGAGCCCGGAATGCCGCACAGGAACTCCAGGCCGCTCAGCCCGCCGGCGGCGGCATGTTCCGCAACCGTCACGTCCAGCGCCGCCGCGCCCGCGACCACCCCATCCCGCTCGGCCGCGATAGACGAAAACCCGCGCGCCAGACGGATGGTGACGCCGGGAATGCCGCCGTCGCGGACGATCACATTGGAACACGCGCCCAGCACATGGACCGGAATGTCGCGGGGCAGGGCGTGCAGGAACTGCGCGAGGTCGGCCGCGTCCGCCGGCCGCACCAGGGCCTCGGCCCTGCCACCGGCGCGAAACCAGGTGAAGGGCGCCAATGGGGCGTCCGCCACGATCCGCCCGCGCAGGGGTGGCAGCGCTGCCAGCAAAGGGGACACGTGCTCGACCGCCTCGGTCATCATACAAGCGTGTCCCGTTTGGGCCACGCGCAAGAATGAGCGAACCGCATGGCATTGTGCGCGCCTCTCCCCCCGCCATGACGGGGTTGGCCGCCAGTGCGCCAACCGGAGCGGGCATTCCTGGGCGTCACCTTGGGCGCGTTCGTCATGCGGCGCCGCCAGCCACGCGCTTGACGCCGCCGGCTTGCAGTTCGGTCAATTCCGCCGGCAGGGTGGCGGCCCATTGGGTGATGGAACCGGCCCCCAGGCAGATCACGAAATCACCCGGACGCGCGATGGCGTGCACCATTTCCGCCAGCCGCCCGGGGCTGGGCAGCGGCACCACGCTGCGATGGCCGCGCGCGCGCAGCCCGTCCACCAAGGCATCGCGGTTGATGCCAGGGATCTGCGCTTCGCCGGCGGCGTAGACATCGGCGACGATGACGGTGCCGGCATCGTTCATGCAGGTGCAGAAATCGTTGAACAACGTATGCAGCCGCGAATACCGGTGCGGCTGCACCACGGCCACCACATCGCGCGCGCCGGCCTGACGCGCCGCTTTCAGCACGGCGGCGATTTCCACGGGGTGGTGGCCGTAATCGTCAATGACGGTGATGCCGCCGGCTTCCCCCGTCTTGGTGAAGCGGCGCTTGACGCCCTTGAAGCTCAGGAAGGCGCTGCGCAGGGTGGCGTCGTCGATCTCCATTTCGATGCCGACGGCGATTGCCGCCAGGGCGTTCTGCACATTGTGCTGGCCCAGCATCGGCAGGCGGAAGGGGCCCATGCGGCGGGGCCGGTTGCGAAGACGGTCGGTTACGGTGACCTCGAAGGTCGAGCCCAGCTTGTCGGGGATGAGGCGTTCGGCGCGCACATCGGCCTGGGGCGAAAATCCATAGGTGATGATGCGATGATCCGACAGGCGCGGGATCATCTGCTGCACCGCCGGATGGTCAATGCACAGCACCGCGAACCCATAGAACGGCACGTTGGCGACGAACTGGTCGTAGCCGGCGACCATCGCCTCGGCGGTGCCCCAGTGGTCCAGATGCTCGGGGTCCATGTTGGTGACGACGGCGATCACGGCGGGCAGACGCAGGAAGGAACCGTCGCTTTCGTCGGCCTCCACCACCATCCATTCGCCGGCACCAAGGCGGGTGTTGGTGCCATAGGCGTTGATGATGCCGCCATTGATGACTGTGGGGTCGAGGTGCGCGGCTTCCAGCACGGTGGCGATCAGGCTGGTGGTGGTGGTCTTGCCATGGGTGCCGCCGACCGCGACCGACCATTTCAGCCGCATCAGTTCGGCCAGCATTTCCGCTCGGCGGACGACCGGGATCAGGCGGGTGCGGGCGGCCGCGACTTCCGGGTTGTCGCGCTTGACGGCGGTGGACACCACGACCACCTGGGCGCCGCCGATATTGGCCGCGTCATGGCCGATGACGACCGGGATGCCGGCCGAGCGGAGGCGCTGGACGTTGGTGGATTCGGAGATGTCGCTGCCTTGGACGACATAGCCCAGGTTGTGCAGCACCTCGGCGATGCCGGACATGCCGATGCCGCCGATGCCGACGAAATGGATGGTGCCGATGGAAAGCGGTAGCGCCCTCATGACCGGGCCTCCTGGTGCATGCGGGCTTCGACGAGATCGGCGAGTTGGGCGGCGGCGGCTGCGCTGGCCAGGCCGCGCGCGGCAACGGCGGCACGGGTCAGGGTCGCGGGATCGGCGAGCAGCGTGGTCAGGCGGTCGGCCAAAGCGTGCGGGGTCAGATCGCTTTGCGGCATCACGACGGCACCGCCCGCCTCGGCCAGGGCGCGCGCATTGGCGGATTGATGGTCGTCTATCGCGCCGGGCAGGGGGACCAGGATGGACGGGCGGCCGACAACGGCCAGTTCCGCCACCGTCGAGGCGCCGGCCCGCGCGATCACCAGATGCGCGCTCAGCAGCCGTTCGGCGACATCGGGGAAGAAGGCGGCGAGGTCCGCGGCGATCCCGGCCTGGGCATAGGCCGCTCGCACGCGGTCCAGGTCTTCCGGCCGGCATTGCTGCACGACCGACAGGCGGGCCCGCAACGGCTTCGCCAGCAGGGCCAGGGCGTCGGGGACGATGTCGCTGAACACGCGCGCGCCGAGGGAGCCACCCAGGATCAGCAGGCGGATGGTCTGCTCGCCCGAGGCATGGCCGGGCGCCTGGTAGGCGGCGTGGGCAAGGGCGGTGATGGCGGGGCGCACCGGATTGCCGGTCACGACGGTTCGGGTGCCGGAAGGCACGCGCTGGGTGGCGGCGAAGCTCAGGGCCAGGCTGTCGGCTCGGCCGCACAGGAAGCGGTTGGCGCGCCCCAGCACGGCGTTCTGCTCATGCAGGACGACGGCGGGGCGTCGGCGCAGCAGGCGGGAGGCGAGGACGGGGGCCACGCTGGGATAGCCGCCGAAGCCGACGACGGCGCTGGCGTTCAGTTCGGCCAGGATGGCGCGTGCCTGGGCGATGCCGGCCGCCATGGACAACACCGCCTTGCCCGCCCGGACCACGCCGCGCCCGGCGATCCCGGCGCCTTTCAGCACATGCAGATCCCGTTGCGCGAACACCGGACTGTTGGCCGCACCAGAGCGGGCGTCGGTCATCAGCACGACCCGCTGGCCGCGCGCGATGAGCTCCGCCGCGAGTGCTTCCGCCGGGAAGAAATGCCCCCCGGTACCGCCGGCCGCGATCACGATCGGCCGTGCCGCCGGGCCTCTCATGTGGGGTGCCTGGGTTGGGGGATGGGGGTGCCGTGCATCTCGGGGACGGACAAGAGGCTCCCCCTCCCCTTGCGGGCTTGGGCCGCAAAGCGGACCGAGGTTGGGGGGAGGGGATTCACGCAAGATCCGTTGGGGTTACCCCTCCCCCCAACC
>CAMBXJ010000479.1 GCA_945871455.1 Asaia bogorensis | reverse complement strand
CAATCGGTGCGAATCGGAGCAGTCTAGGGCGAATCCCCAGTCCGGTCGATGCGGCCTTCCGCCCGCCCACCGCGTATGAGGCAGCCCCATTGCCGTCACCGCCGAACCGGACAATCCTGCGCCAGCCATGCCGATCACCGGGGGGAGCGAACCGTGAAATTCTCCAACTTCCTGTTTCCCGAAAGCCGCTCTCCCGACGATGACGGGCGGATCATCGATGAGACGCTCCAGGAAGCCATCCTGACGGATCAGTTGGGCTACGACGTTATCTGGCTGGCCGAGCACCATTTCGACGGCATCTGCGCCTATGCCGATCCGGTCAGCTTCGCCGCTGCGTTGGCCACCGCCACGAAACACGCCCAGATCGGCTTTGCCGTGGCGCAGACCGCCCTGCACCACCCGATCCGCTTCGCCGAGCAGATGGCGGTGATCGATCATCTGAGCAAGGGCCGCCTGATCGTCGGTCTTGGGCGCGGCACGGCCTATAACATCTACGACTACCAGGGCTTCGGCATCGACCACACGGAGGCTCAGGCCAGACTGGAAGAAGCCGAGGCGATCATGTTCCAGGCATGGAAGGGCGGGCCGTTCGAGCATCATGGCCGGTTCTGGAACCTGAAAGTGCCGGAACTGCGACCGGTCCCGTTCACCAAGCCCCATCCCTATGTCCTGCGCGCCGCCGCCACCGAGCACGGCATGCTGGACGTCGCGCGCCAGGGCCGCCCGTTCATGATGAACATCCAGACGAATGAGGTCACGGCCCAGCGGATGGACCTGTATCGCCGCACCCTGCGAGAGATCGGCATGGACGAAGCCGCGATCGCGCGCAACGTCGAGGAATGCTGGGTCTGGCGCAACGTCTTCGTCGCGGAAACCGACACTGAGGCTGAACGGATCGCGGTGCCCGCCTTCCATGCGATGCAGGAACTGCGCGTCGCCATGCGCAACAAGGTCTATGCCGAACAGGGCGTTTCCATCGTGCCGATGCCGGCCCCGGGGTCGGCTCCCGCGGCGCGGACGGTCGTGGAGCATTCGCTGGTGTACGGATCGCCGGCCACCGTGGCGGAGAAGCTTGCGGCGGTCGGACATACGGGCGTCGGTGGCCTGATCATGCAATTCCGGCTGGGGCCGATGTCGTATGACGACACGGCGAGCAGCCTGACCTTGTTCCGCGACAAGGTGATGCCTTCATTGCGGGGGTGACGTCCCCCTGAAAGGGCGGTCATGCGTGGGGTTCGTGTAGGGGCCATGATGGTGGCCCGTTTGGTGTTGGTTTTGTTGGCTTCTGGCCTGATCGGAATCGGGACGGGGCGTGCTCAGCCGGCGGACCAGCAGCCGGTGCGAGCGGTCGCGGAAGGGCGCCTGGTTGTCTCGACCGCGGCCGGCCGGGGCACGCTGCCGGTGGCGCTTTCGGCGGATTGGAGCCGGGCTTTGCCGTCCGTCACCCGGGTCGTGATCATGGTGCATGGGACCTTGCGCAACGCCGATGCCTATCTGCGGCTGGCCGAACAGGCTCGGGCCGCGGCGCAGGCGCCGGTGGAGACGACCCTGCTGGTCGCGCCGCAATTCCTGGCCGATCAGGATGCGGAGGCGCATCATCTGCCCGGGGATTTTCTCCGGTGGGACACGGACGGTTGGAAAGCGGGCAATCCGGCGAGCGGGCCGGTCGGTTTGTCGTCCTTCGATGCCTTTGACGCTCTGCTGGCGCGTTTTGCCGATCCGGTTCTGTTCCCGGCCTTGCGCCATGTGGTGGTGGCCGGCCATTCCGCCGGGGCGCAGGTGGTGCAACGTTACGCCGTTGTTGGGCGTGGCGAGGCCGCCCTGGGTGCTCGGCGCGTTGCGGTTCGGTATGTGGTTGCCAATCCGTCGTCGTATCTGTGGTTTGGCGAGGAGCGGCCTCGGCCGGTGGATCGTGCGGCCTGCCCCGAGGTCGATCAGTGGAAATACGGATTCCGAAACGCCCCGCCCTATGTCGGTGAGACCCGGGGGTTGGAGCGGCGGTATGTCGCGAAAGACGTGGTCTATCTGCTGGGGGAGGCGGATCGGGATCCGAACCATCGGGTCCTGGATCGGTCCTGTGCCGCGATGGCGCAGGGAGAGGACCGGTTTGCGCGTGGGATGCAGTTTATGTTGATGCTGGAGGTGCGGCGGCCGAACCTGGTGCATAACCGGGTGCTGCCGTTGGTGGGCGTCGGGCATGATGCGGCCGCGGTGTTTGGGCCGGTGTGCGGGATGGCGGCGCTGTTTGGGCGGGAGGGGTGTGTGGGGTTGCGGGATTGACGGCAGTGCCGCCATCCTGATCCGATCCGCTTGGGTTATGATGATCGGTCTTTCACGACTCTCGGACGGAGACATCTGATGCGCCTTGCCATCATTTGCGACATCCACGGTAATCTGCGTACTCTCGAAACTGTTCGGGCGGACATGAAGACCCGGAGTGCCGATGCGACGGTCAATCTGGGCGATTGCGTGGCGGGGCCGCTCTGGCCGCAAGAGACGTTCGACCTGCTGGCGTCGCTGGCACTCCCGACCGTGCGCGGCAACCATGACCGCTGGATCGTGGATCGTGCGCCCGACCGATTGCCTCCGGCTGGACGGTTTGCGTTTGACGCCATGCGGCCAGAGGACCGGGCGGCCCTGCATGCTCTGCCCCCCAGTTTGGAACTGGACGACGATGTGCTGGCGATGCACGGCACGCCGACCGACGACAGCACCTATCTGACCTAGGAAATCCACGATCACCGGATGATCCCGGCGGGGCGTAGGCTGCTGGCCGAACGGCTGGGAAACGCCGTGGGACGCGCCGTCGTGCTTTGCGGGCACAGTCACCGCCAAAGCGTTACGCAGTTTCCGGAGGGGTGCCTGATCGTCAACCCCGGCACCGTCGGCTGCCCGGTTTTCGCGGATTTGCACTATGCGTCGAAGATGGAGCCTCGGTCACCCCATGCGCGATATGCCGTGCTGACGCGGCGGGGCGGGCGTTGGGAGGTGGAATTGTTTGCCATCGCCTATGATTGGGACGCAGCGGCGACGCTGGCGCGGGCGAACGGATTTCCGCGGTGGGCGGAGGCGTTGGGGACTGGGGCGGTGGGGTGATGGAGCCTTTAATCTGCCATAAGATATATTTTTGATAACAGATTTTATCAAGTGTACCGTTATTCCCAAAACGGATGTCGGCGTAGGATCTATTTGGCTCTTATGGCGTTAGCTTTTGGCGGCAGTCGGTTTCCACCGACGGCGGGGACCGTTGGTCCCTTCTTCGTGACCTTCGTGCCTTCGTGGTGGAAAATCGCCGACTCGCGGCCTATTGTGGCCTGTCCAATAAGGCTTTGCCGGACAGGCAGGTGTCTTTGGTTACGTC
>CAMBXJ010000478.1 GCA_945871455.1 Asaia bogorensis | reverse complement strand
GGGCAGCGTCGCCATCGTGTATTGCGCCGGCATGATGAAGCGGATCGCCCATTTGCCCTCGCCCGCCGCTTGCGCGACAACCGGGGCCGTCATCGCGATCTCGCTTGACCGTGCCGCGGACTGCACCACTGGCGCGGTCATGGCGATGTCGGCCCGTGTGCGGTTTTCCCCGAAAATATACGCGGCGACCTTGCGGAATCCGGCCGACCGAGCCGCTTCCTCCGACCCTTCCACGATCGTCTGGGCGGCGATGCGGGGGGCGTATTGGCGGATTTCCGCCTCGCCTACCTTGCCGAGCACGTCATAGGCCGGCGATTCCGTGCCGTCCCGAATGCCGAACATGGAACACCCAGCCAGCATCAAGGTCGCCGCCAAGGTCGCCAGCCGAGACGTGGCCGCCGGCGTGGTCCCAGTCCGTTGCGTCAAAGCGAATTCCTTCCGCGGTTCCCGCCCCTGGCGACATGCACCATGGCCGCCCTCGGGAGGGGCAAACCCCGCCGACGCCGAGCACTCGAACCAGGCCGAGCGGGGGCTTCCATCTCGATTGGAGGCGGCACGCTCACCCAGGTGCCGAGCCGCACATGGTCCCTGTGGCACGGAATTACATCGGCCAGATGGCCAGGGCAGGCAAAGGTCGATCGATCACTGGCGGACCGGCCTCCGCCAGATATCACCCGGACGGCGCTTGAACGCACCATACCGCGGCACCGATACGGGCGGATCGTTGGTTCGACACCGGTAACAGCAACCGTCAGAACATTGACCGACGCACCGCCCTGCCCGCCGCTGTCGGGCTTGACCCGGCAACCCACGCCTCAACGGCTTGGGCCGGTTGCCGGATCAATGACGGCTGGGGGACGCCCATGGAACATTGTTTCGGCCGGGTGGTTCAACGCGACGGGTGGGCACGAGGTGCCGCCATCGGACCACCCGGCGTCGACGCGGGGACCTACTCCTTCGGCCGCCCACCGGGCCAGACCGGACTGCCGGCAAGCTGCGACCAGGCGGCGGGGGCGCCCGCTACCACCACCGCCCGTTCCACCGGCAGGGACGTATCCCAATGCGCCGCCACGAAACGCCGAGCGGTGACGTTAGCGGCCGCGTCGGAGAACAGATAGAGCATGGGTGGTGCCATCGCTTCGGGCCGGATCAGCGCCGATCGGTCCATGCCGCTGTCGGCCGGCACCATCGGTGTATCGGTCGGTCCGCCGGGCACGACGACGTTGGCGGTGATCCCGCTGCCGGCCAGTTCGGCACCCAGGCTGGCGGTCCAGGCCTCCAACCCCGCCTTGGCGACACCGTAGGGATAGAACCCCTGCCGCAGCATGGTGAAGAAGCTGGTCGTCACATTGACAATCCGCCCGGACCCCGCCGCCCGGAACAACGGCATGGCCGCCTTCACCATGTGGAATGGGCCGTTCAGGTTGGTATCGATGAAGCGATGCCAGAGTTCGACGGACACCTCCTCGAATTCGATCATGCGGGCAAAATGGTCCTGACGGATGGCACCAGTGCCCAGGCCGGCATTGTTGACCAGGGCGTGCAAGCCGCCGAACCGGCCGGCCACGGCGGACACCGCCGCTTGGCAGGCCCCGGGGTCGGCGACGTTCGCGGCGACGGCAAACGCCTGCTCATGTCCCAGGGACGCCGCGACGCGTTCGGCCCCTGCCCCATCCACGTCGCATACACCGACGCGCATCCCGGCCGCCACGAACGCCCGACACAGCGCCTGGCCGATCCCGCCCGCCGCGCCGGTAACCAGCACGGTTTTTCCAGCAACATCCGTCATGTGACGCGTCTCCTACTCGGCCGCGAGCGCCACGGTGCCGGTCAGCGCGGCCCCTATCGGCGCGCGGGTGATCTCGCTCATGTTCTGGCGCACGGCGAAGACGCGGATATCGAGTTCGGCGATGTCCGGGTTGGCCTTCATCCGCGCCACGATCGGCCCGGCCACATAGGCATCCGCCGTCGCCCGATCCGCGAACAGATAGATCCCGCCGGCCAGGCGTTCGTCCGATCCATCCAGCCAAACCTTCCACTGTAATCCCTCGACGTCGAGGAACGGACGGGCACGCTCCGGCGTGTAGCGGGCTTCCCAGTCGGCCTTTGGCATGTCGGGACGGCGATAGTTGATTTGCACGATGACCATGGGTGGTTTCCTCCTTGGATTGGGCGGGGTTGGTCGTGATGGGTGCCGGATGGCGCGCGGCCTTGGGGAGACTGCACGCCATCCAGCCCGATCAGCCGATCCGATAGAACCGGGCCGCCGTGTCATGGAACAGCGCCGCTTTCTCGGACGGGGTGGCCCCGGCCGCGATCCGCTTGAACGCATTCCACATCGTCGGATAGGCGCACATGGCCTTGTCCACCGGAAAGTTGCTCTCGAACATGCAGCGGGAGGCTCCAAAGGCCTCGATCAGCGCTTCCATATACGGGCGCCAGGCATCCGCCATCTCTCCGGACGACGGTGGCAGCACGTTTTCGTGGAAGTCGAAGCCGTTCACCACCATGGCCAGGCCGCCCAGCTTCATGTGGACGTTCGGGCAGGTCGCGAGTGCCTTGATGGCGGCATGCCAGGCGGCAAAGACCTCCTGCCGCTTGCCGCGATAGGGGCCAACCCCGAGCGGACCGCCGACATGATTGAGGACGATGGGCGTGTCGGGGAAAGCACGCGCCAGGTCCACGAGCTGGTCGATCTGGGTGTGATACAGCCAGGCGTCGTAGCTGAGACCCCTTGCACCGAGACGCGCGAACCCCTTGCGGAAGGCCGGGTCGGCCATCAGCCCGAAGGTGGGCGGCGTGGACATGCTGGCCAGGAACCGCGGGTGGCGCGCGGTGATGTGGCGGATGCCGCGGAAACGGCCGGCGCCGGCGATGGTATGGGCTTCCAGGACCTCGTCCACCGCGTCGCCGAGACGCAGATCGGCGAAACCGACGATCCCGGCGCAGATATTGGCGTGCGTCTTGCGCCGCTGGGCCTCGGCCGCGACCCCGGCGACGAACTCGGTCTCACCGACCGGGCGCATGCCGTCCGGGCCGGTGGTGCGATAGGCCCAGAAGCATTGCAGAAAGACGGTGGCGACGATGTTGTGGCCGGAGGTCAGGTCGCCCAGCAACTGGTCCAGGTAATAGGTGTTGCCGTTGTGGTCCCACAGATGGTGGTGCGGATCGACGATGGGGAGGTCGGGCTCCAGGATGTCTTCGGACAGCTTGGCGAGCCAGGTTGGGTTGGGGAGGGGGTGGGTCAGGACTAGGGGGGGCATTTCGGGCATGGATGGTTCCTCCTGTGGGTTGGCGTCAGGAGGCGCGGGGCTTCGCCCCCGTGGCGGTTGGATAGCGACAACGGGGAGAAAAAATCTCTCACATTGCGAAAAGACCAG
>CAMBXJ010000477.1 GCA_945871455.1 Asaia bogorensis | reverse complement strand
GTCGGAATGGCACAGGCCAGCGAACGCCGTACGCACCAGCACTTCGCGGCGCTTGGGCTTCTCGATCTGCACGTCCTCGATGGTCAGAGGCTGGTGGGCGGCGTGGAAGACAGCGGCTCGCATGATTGTTTCCTCCGGTCTGATGGCCGAAGTCTAGAACATGGCGCCAAGAAGCGGAACCGTGGTTCGGCGTGTTTCACGCCATCTATCAGAGGGAAGCAGCGCGCTCCCCGCTGACGATCAAGGGTGAGCGCAAGCGGATCGGGAGGCTGCCAAACGGGTATGCCAAACGGGTATGCCAAACGGATATGTCAGGCGGCTTCACGCATATCGATGCGGGCGATCGCGGCGCGGAGTTCGTCACCTTCCAGGATCACATCTCGCCCCTGGGTGATCCGATCCACCGTCCACGCGCCACAGCGTTCGGCAACAGCGGCATCGGCCAGCGCGGTCGGCACGTCGGGTTCCATCAGCAGACCTTCGGATCCATCGGCCATGGTGCGATGGATCAGGTAATAGATCGGTGCGAAACAGGCCATGTTTGTCCCCCGGGATCCGTCAACGGCAGCCAGCGTGGTTCGGCGCCACCCCCATCGTGACACCGTATTGCAACATTTCGCCGTTTCGCGCGAGTCGGGCAAGCCCTCTCGCGTCAATTTTTCGCAAATATCGTGCATGACGGACGGGGGCGGCGCATCAAATCCGCAGTATAATACCGATCGACCGAACCGCTGACCCAAGGGTGGCCGCCGTCATTGCGAGCGCAGCGAAGCAATCCAGGGGTCTAGCACTATCGATCCTGCTGGTTGCCCCGGATTGCGTCGCTGCGCTCGCTATTACAGCGGCCGCTGTCGCCACGGGCCAAGGTACCCGGGACAGGTCCGGCTTCCCGACGAAGCCATCCCGATGCCAAGGGCGGTTCCCATTGCGATGGTGGCATCACCGCAAGATGCGTTTCCCGCCGCCACGGCATTCCATCGCCGATGACGATGGAATGCCGCTGATCCTGGTCCTCAGGCTATTTTCGGCAGCCGATCACAGCCCCTCGAACAGCAACGTCGTGATGTAGCGTTCGGCGAAGGACGGGATGATCGCGACGATGCGCTTGCCCGCCATGTCCGGCCGCTTGCCGACCACCAATGCCGCATGCAGCGCGGCACCGGACGAAATGCCGGCGGGTATGCCCTCGGTCTTCGCCAGGCGACGGGACGCCGCGATGGCATCGGGCGGGGCGACCTGCACGATCTCGTCGATTTCCTTGGTGTCCAGGATGGCGGGGATGAAGCCGGCGCCGATGCCCTGAATCGGGTGCGGCGCGGGCGATCCGCCCGACAGCACCGGGCTGAGCGTCGGTTCCACCGCGATCATCTTCAGGCCCGGGCGGCGCGGCTTCAGGGTCTGCGCCAGACCGGTCAGGGTGCCGCCGGTGCCGACGCCGGAGATGATGGCATCCACCTCGCCGGCCGTGTCGTACCAGATTTCCTCGGCCGTGGTCTTGCGGTGGATTTCCGGATTGGCCGGGTTCTCGAACTGCCCGGCGATGATGGACCCTGGGTTGGCCGCCTGCAGTTCCTTGGCACGGGCGATGGCGCCGTTCATGCCCTTCTCGCGCGGGGTCAGGTCGATCTCGGCGCCCAGGAAGGCGAGCATCTTGCGCCGCTCGATCGACATCGATTCCGGCATGGTCAGGATCAGCCTGTAGCCGCGGGACGCGCACATGAATGCCAGCGCGATGCCGGTGTTGCCGGACGTCGGCTCGATGATCGTGGCGCCGGGTTCCAGCTTCCCCTGCGCTTCCAGGTCCAGGATCATGTTGACGCCGATGCGGTCCTTGACGCTGGCGATCGGATTGAAGAATTCCAGCTTCAGGCAGATATCGGCGACGATGCCGTCCTCGGCCGAAATGCGCGGAATCCGCACCAACGGGGTATTCCCAATGGTTTCGGCGATGCTGTCATAGATGCGCCCGCGCAGCGGACGGTCGAAAACGAGCGGCTTGAGTTCGGCGGCCATGATCTGGTGCTCCTTGCCCCGGTGTATCGAGAGGGTGATGCCACGATGGTGAAATCTGGGCGCATGAGAGGCAAGATTTTTCCTGGATGGCAAGCCAGGGGTCGAGAAGGGGAAATTCTGTCACGATCTTCACCCCTGGAAGAAGATGCCATCCTCCACCGACCCTCCCCGGGGAAGCGCTGGCGTCCGTTCGGCAAGCCTGTCAGGCTGCGTCAGCGCGAGCGCGATTCAGCAGCGGTCCAAACCGCCCTACCGCTCTCGCATGTCGCCTTGTCGCGTGATCCCTTCGGCCGCCCGTTCCGCGCCGTGTGATCGCGCTTTATGCAGGAGCCCAGCATGTCGGACGCCACGCAGTCCCCCGCCTTTCTGCCCATTCATGCGCTATCCCAGCAGATCGCCAACGGCCGGTTGTCGCCGGTCGATCTGGTGGACGAATGCCTGGCGCGCATCCAGTCGCTGGAACCCAGCCTGCACGCCTTCGTCTCGGTCGATGCCGGCAATGCGCGCCTCGCCGCGGAAGCCGCGGACAAATCCATTCGCGCCGGCCATCGGATCGGCCCCCTGCATGGCATCCCGATCGCGGTGAAGGACCTGGTGGAAATCGAGGGGCAGGTCACCACCGGCGGGTCCGCGGCCTGGCGCGGGCGGATCTCGGCACGCACCGCGACCCTGATCCAAAAGCTGCGCGCCGCCGGGATGGTGGTTCTCGGCAAGACCCATACGGTGGAGTTCGCGTATGGCGGCTGGGGCACCAACCAGCATCTGGGCACGCCGCGGAACCCGTGGGATGCCACCACGCATCGCACGCCGGGCGGGTCCAGCAGCGGGTCCGGCGTGGCGGTGGCCGCGCGGATGGCGCCCTGTGCGGTGGGGACGGATACCGGCGGATCCGTGCGTATTCCCGCGGCCTGGAATGGGATCACCGGCCTGAAAGCCACGATCGGGCGGATCAGCACGCATGGCATCCTGCCGCTGAGCACGACCCTGGACACGCCCGGCCCGATCGCCCGTTCTGTCGAGGATTGCGCGATCCTGCTGGAGGCCTGGCAGGGCGAGGACCCGCTCGATCCGCAGACCCGGGGCCGCCGCCCGTCGGAGCCGATGGCCACCTTGCGGTTCGGCGTGAAGGGCCTGCGTCTGGCGCGCATGCCGGCGAGCGAACGCGACGGCGTGGATGTGCAGGTACTCGCGGCGTTCGACCGGTCGGTCGACCGGCTGGCCGATCTGGGGGCGGAGATCGTCGATGTAACCCTGCCGTTCCGGTTCGGCGATCTGGGGACGGCGACCGCTCGGATCATTTCGTCGGAGGCCTATGCCACGCTGGCTGATCTGGTGAACGACAATGCGCAATTGATTGATGAGGCGGTGCG
>CAMBXJ010000476.1 GCA_945871455.1 Asaia bogorensis | reverse complement strand
CGCCTGAACGCCTATGAAAGCGAGGTCATGCGCGGCCACGCCGCCGCCCTGACCGACACCGTGATCGTCAACACCTGCGCGGTGACGGCGGAGGCCGAACGTCAGGCCCGCCAGGCGATCCGCAAGACGGCGCGGGAAAACCCGAATGCGCGCATCGTCGTCACCGGCTGCGCGGCGCAGATCGACCCCGCCGCCTGGGCCGCGCTGCCGGGCGTCGCCCGCGTTCTGGGCAATGACGACAAGCTGAAGCCGGAGAACTGGTTGGCGGACGCGGGCTCGGCCGTGTCCGACATCATGGCAGCGCGGGAAACCGCCGCGCATCTGGTGACCGAGTTCGCCGGTCGGTCCCGCGCCTTCGTGCAGGTCCAGCAAGGCTGCGACCATCGCTGCACCTTCTGCGTCATTCCATTCGGCCGCGGCCCCAACCGCTCGGTGCCGATCGGCGTCGTGGTGCAGCAGGTGCGCGCGTTGGTGGAATCCGGCTACCATGAAATCGTGCTGACCGGCGTCGACATCGCGTCCTACGGCCCGGACCTGCCCGGCGCGCCCAGCCTCGGGCAGATGGCGCGCCGCCTGCTGGCGCTGGTGCCGGACCTGCCGCGCCTGCGCCTGTCCTCCATTGATCCCGCGGCGATCGACGACGATCTCTGGCGGCTGATCGCCGAGGAACCCCGTCTGATGCCGCATCTGCATCTGTCGTTGCAGGCCGGCAGCGACCTGATCCTGAAGCGGATGCGCCGGCGGCATCTGCGCGCCGACGCCCTCGCGGTGATCGAGCGGGCGCGTGCCCTGCGTCCGGGCATCGCCATCGGCGCCGATCTGATCGCCGGTTTCCCCACGGAGACCGATGCGCTGTTCGCCGAGACGTTGTCCTTCGTCCAAGCCGCCGACCTGCCTTATGTGCATGTGTTTCCCTACAGCGAGCGCCCCGGCACGCCAGCCGAGCGGATGCCCTCGGTGCCCAAGGCGGACCGGCGCGCGCGTGCCGCCCGTCTGCGCGCCGCCGGCGATCAGGCCGCCCGCCGCTTCTTCGACAGCCAGCACGGCCGGGTCGTGGCGCTGCTGACCGAAACCGGCGATCGCGGTCATTCGGAGCATTTCGCGCCGGTGCGGCTGACCATCCCGACCGAACCGGGACGCCTGATGGCGGCGCGCATCACCGGCGCCACGGACGATTTCCTGCTGGCGGAGGCGGCCTGATGGCACTCGGTGGGTTCTTCAATCGCCTGAAGGAAGGTCTTTCGCGCAGCACGCAGAAGATCACCGAAAGCATCACCGCGGTCTTCAAGAAACGACGCCTGGATGAGGCGGCGCTGGAGGAACTGGAAGACCTGCTGCTGGGCGCCGATCTGGGCGTCGATGCCGCTGCCCGCGTCATCGCCGAGTTCCGCCGCACCCGTTTCGGCAAGGAAGTGACCGACGAGGAGATCAAATCCGCCCTCGCGACCGAAATCGCCGCCATCCTGGCCCCGGTTGCCCAGCCATTGGTGTTGGATCCCACGAAAAAGCCGCATGTCGTTTTGGTCGTGGGCGTCAATGGCACCGGCAAGACCACCACGATCGGCAAGCTTGCGCAACAATATCGGGACGAGGGCAAGCGCGCCGTCCTGTGCGCGGGCGACACGTTCCGCGCCGCGGCGGTGGAGCAGTTGCAGATCTGGGGCGATCGCACCGGCGCGCCCGTGATCTCCGGCGGGCAGAACGCCGATGCGGCGGGCCTCGCGTTCGACGCGCTGACCCGGGCGCGGGCCGATGGCGCGGACGTGCTGCTGATCGACACCGCCGGACGCCTGCACAACAAGGGCGCGCTGATGGAAGAACTGCGCAAGATCATCCGTGTGTTGCGCAAGCAGGATGAAACCGTGCCGCATTCCGTGCTGCTGGTGCTGGATGCGACGACCGGGCAGAACGCCGTGCAGCAGGTGAAGATTTTCAAGGAAATGGTCGATGTGACCGGCCTGGTCGTGACCAAGCTGGACGGCAGCGCGCGCGGCGGCATCGTTGTCGCCCTGGCGGAAACCTTCGGGTTGCCGGTGCATGCCGTGGGCGTGGGCGAAAAGGCCACCGATCTGCGCCCGTTCGACGCGAGCGACTTCGCGCGGGGGTTGGTGGGGACATAGGCTCCCCGACCCGCTGACCCTATCCCGCCGCGTCCAACTCCGCGAAATGCGCCAGCATCCGCTCTGTGTCCGGCGCGACACCGGTAAACAACCGGAACGCCTCGACGGCCTGGAACACCGCCATCCCGCCACCGTCCAGGGTGCGGCATCCGATTGCGCGGGCCTGGCGCAGCAGTTCGGTTTCCATTGGGAAATAGACGATCTCCGCCACCCACAGGCTCGGACGCAGCAGGGACACCGGCAACGGCAACCCCGGATGTGCCACCATGCCCATCGGCGTGGTGTTCACCAGCCCATTCGCTCGGCTGACCGGTGTGGCGATATCGGCCACCGCCTCCACGGTCGCACCACCAAACCGCTCCGCCAACGCCTCCGCCAAACCTTGCGCTCTGCTGGCATCGATATCGGAGATCGAAAGATGCCGAACCCCGAGGGTCAGAAGCGCATGGGCAACCGCCGAACCCGCGCCCCCGGCGCCAAGCTGAACCACGCGGTCACGGGGCGCATCCGCCAGGTTGCGGCGGACGTTCTCGGCGAACCCAAACCAGTCGGTGTTGTGGCCCACCCGCTTTCCGTCCCGCAGCACGACGGTGTTGACCGCACCGATGGCCGCGGCGTCCGGCGAGAGATCGTGCAGCAAGGGCAGCACCGCCTGCTTGCAGGGATGCGTGATATTCAGGCCGGCAAACCCCATCCGCTCCGCCGCCGTCAGCAGGTCGGGCAGCGCCGAGGCGTCCAGGCCCAACCGGTCCAGGTCGATCAGCTTGTAGATGTGGCGGATGCCCTGCGCGGCTCCCTCCCGCTCATGCATCGCCGGGGTGCGAGACGCTTGAATGCCGCTCCCGATCAGGCCGACCAGACAACTCGGTTTCATGTGCGTGTGCATGGGGCTGGCCTCACGGGGCTATTATCGGGCCGACCGACGCGCCAATGGGACGCGCCAATGGGACGCGCCAATGGGACGCAGCTGCGGATTGTGCGAACGGGACCGACGACATAAGGACTTTCGGGTTAATCCAACCGGGGCGGCCCGACCAGCCCCATGTGGGAGCCTGGCGCCATGACGTTCAACCGACCCTTGCCTAAATCGGTCGCGACCGTATCGCTCAGCGGCACCCTGCGGGAGAAACTGGAAGCCGCCGCCGCGATCGGCTTCGACGGGGTGGAGATTTTCGAGAACGATCTGCTGACCTTCGACGGCACGCCCGCCGACATCCGCTATCTGACCGAATCGCTGGGTCTGACCATAACCTGCTTCCAGCCGTTC
>CAMBXJ010000475.1 GCA_945871455.1 Asaia bogorensis | reverse complement strand
TCGACGCTGGCCGTCGTGCCGTCCGCGTAGGTCACCTGGCCGTCCTGAAGCGGTTGCGGCATCGCGATCTGGTGACCGGTGAAGTACTTATTGTAGTACATGCCATCCTGCATGGCTATGTTCGCGGGCGCCGTGCCGTATCCGGTCATGAGCCCATAGAGATAGTCGGCTCCACTCACGCGCGAGTTCACCATTAGCGACAGATCCGGTGGGTACGCGCCGTTATTGCCGGCGCGTGCCGCGATCTCATTCGGGAACGGGGCTTTGAACTTGCTTGCCGGCGTCCCAGGGCCCTCCTTTGGGCTTCCCTGGTCATCCAGTCCCTGCGGTACGGTCACCGCCGCGGCCACGGCCTTGATCTGCTCGGGACTCAGGCCGATGCCGGTAAGCTGACGATAATGGACGAAGGTCAGGGAATGGCACGCCGCACAAACTTCACTGTAAACCTGGAAGCCGCGCTGCGCGGCAGCCAGGTCATAGGTGCCGAATATCCGCTCGAAGCTCCAGTGTTGGGTCGGGGGTGTCGGAGTGCCCCCGGCGGCTAGCGCGGATCCGAACGTGGCGCCAGCGGCCGCCATTCCGAGCAATAAGTTACGCAGCGCGCGCATCACGCTTTCTCCATCGGCTTGGCGGCCGCGCCAGACGGCATCGGTCCGCCGCCTCGTCCACCGGTCACTGATTGGCTGATGCTTTCCGGGAGCGGCAGAGGGCGTTCCAGCTTCCCGAGCAGCGGTAGGATCACCAGAAAGTGCAGGAAATAGTAGAAGGTGCCGAGCTGGCTAAGGATGACCCAGACCCCTTCCGGCTTGTTCGCCCCGCAGACGCCCAGGACCAGGAAGGCCAGCACCCATACCCAGATCAACCAACGATAAATCGGACGGAAGCGGGCGCTGCGCACTTTGGAGGTATCGAGCCAGGGCAGCACGAACAGAACCAGGATCGCCGCAAACATCAAGCAGACGCCGAGCAGCTTGTCCGGAACCGACCGCAGGATTGCGTAGAATGGTAGGAAATACCATTCGGGAACGATATGCTCTGGCGTTTGCAGCGGGTTGGCCGGCACGAAGTTGATCGGATCGCCCAGAAAGTTGGGGTTGAAGAAAACGAACGCCGCGAAGACCATCAGGTACACGCACATCCCGACACTGTCTTTGATCGTGTAGTAGGGGTGGAAGGGCAGGGTGTCCTGGGGCGACTTAACGTCGATCCCGAGTGGGTTGTTAGAGCCGACCACATGAAGTGCCGCGATATGCAGGAACACAATGCCCACCAGCACGAAGGGCAGCAGATAGTGCAGACTGAAAAAGCGGTTCAGCGTGGGATTGTCGACACTGAAGCCACCCCACAAGAGTGTCACGATCTTTGGGCCAATGACCGGGAACGCCGAAAACAGGTTGGTGATGACGGTCGCACCCCAGTACGACATCTGGCCCCAGGGCAGGACATAGCCCAGGAATGCCGTGGCCATCATGATCAGCAGGATCACGACACCGAGCATCCACAGCAACTCACGCGGGGACTTGTAGGAGCCGTAATACAAGCCGCGGAAGATATGGATGTAGACCACGATAAAGAACATCGACGCACCGTTCTGGTGCACATATCGGATCAGCCAGCCATAGTTCACATCGCGCATGATGTGCTGGACGCTCTCGAACGCCAAAGCCGTATTGGGCTGGTAGTTCATGGCCAGGAAAATGCCGGTCAGGATCATGATGACCAGATTGACCATGGCCAATGCGCCGAAATTCCAGAAATAATTGAAATTCTTCGGCGTCGGAAATACCCCGTACTCTTTCTGCATCATCGTGAAGATGGGCAGACGGGTATCGATCCAGTTGATCACCGGATTGGTGAAATCGCTCTTGTGCAGGCCGGCCATGAGGAATTCCCTATCGGGTGGCTGAAACTCAGCCGATCTTGATCTTGGTGTCCGCGGTGAACGCGAATGGCGGCACCGGCAGGTTGGTTGGTGCCGGTCCGCGCCTCACGCGGCCCGATGAATCGTATTGGCTGCCATGGCAGGGGCAGAACCACCCGCCATATTCGCCGCGCGGATCGGACGGTTTGTTCCCCAATGGCACGCATCCCAGGTGCGTGCAGATCCCGACCAGCACGACCCATTGATCATAGCCGGCCTTGACCCGTGTCTTATCACTCTCCGGATCCATCAACTGCGATAGCGGAGTCGCCTGGTCCGTCTTGGTTTCCTCGTCCGTGCGATGGCGAACGAAAATCGGCTTGCCTTGCCACACGACGGTGATGCCCTGGCCCGCGACGATGGGGGTAAGGTCGACATCGATCGACGACAGGGCCAGCACGTCTTTCGACGGGTTCATCGAGTCGATCAAAGGCCAAGCGATGGCGACGGACCCAATTGCCGCGCCGGCCGCTGTGATCAATTGAAGGAAATCGCGTTTGGTGACGTTGGCCGCGTGGCCATGGGCTGCGGTAGTGGCGGGCGAATCGGCCATCTTCCCCTCGTGCTCACCAGCCCGGCGGCGCCGAGCGGTCATGATCCGGTTTGGCCGCGCGCGACAGTCGCGCGTGACCGCGGGCTGACCGTTTGGCCTGCCCGCATACTGATTGAAGCGCGACCGAGTTTCCCCAGCCACGACGGACAGTTTACGTGCGAGCTTCGCTCACTGCAACGTGTCCCCTCCAATCTGCTACGGTCACGGGCTACCCTGCCTAGCCCCATGGAACAAGCCATCATGACGCAGAACACGACCGATTCCTTCCCACCTGTTGCGCATGAAGCGCTCAAAAGCTCGGCTCGCGCCTGGTTTGAGGCGCTCAGAGACAGGATTTGTGCGGAATTTGAAGCCATCGAACAGGCAGACGGCTCGGTCCTGGCGGATCGATCACCAGGAAAATTTGTCCGATCTGTATGGGACAGGCCAACCCAGGACGGCTCCGACGGTGGTGGTGGCGTCATGAGCGTCATGCGAGGACGCGTATTCGAAAAAGTCGGGGTCAATGTTTCGACCGTATGGGGGGAGTTCAGTGAGGATTTCCGCTCTCAGGTCCCAGGCGCAGCGGAGGATCCCCGGTTTTGGGCAAGTGGCATCAGTCTGGTCGCGCATATGCAGAGCCCGCTGGTGCCCGCGGCACATTTCAATACGCGCATGCTGGTGACGACAAAGGGGTGGTTCGGTGGCGGGGGAGACCTGACGCCAATGCGGCTCGACTCGGATGCCGCCAAGGTCGACGCGGCCGATTTCCATGAAGCCTATCGGGTCGCCTGCGACCGTCACGACCCCGCGTATTATCCTGAGTACAAAGCCTGGTGCGATCGCTATTTTTTCCTGCCGCACCGGCAGGAAGCACGCGGCGCCGGCGGAATTTTTTTCGACCACCTCAATTCAGGCGATACGAATGCGGATTTTGCCT
>CAMBXJ010000474.1 GCA_945871455.1 Asaia bogorensis | reverse complement strand
CAGCGCCCTGGCGGGGTCCGGGGCGGAGCCCCGCCCTTCCACTCCCGGTGGTGGCCGACAACCCCGCCACCCTGTATAGGTCTCGTCCGACACCGAAATTTCAAGGAACCCACCCTCATGCGCCCATCCGGCCGCGCGCCCAACGCCTTGCGTGACGTCTCCCTGTCGACCGGCTTCGCCCGTCACGCCGAAGGGTCCTGCCTGATCCGCATGGGCGGCACCGAGGTCCTGTGCGCCGCCAGTGTCGAAGCCCGCATTCCGCCGTTTCTGCGTGGCTCGGGCCTGGGCTGGGTCACCGCCGAATACGGCATGCTGCCGCGCGCGACCCACACCCGCGGCGACCGGGAGGCCGCCCGAGGCAAGCAATCCGGCCGCACGCAGGAAATCCAGCGCCTGATCGGCCGCTCGCTGCGCGCCGTGGTGGACCGTGCCGCGATGGGGGAAATGTCGATCACCGTCGACTGCGACGTGCTGAACGCCGATGGCGGCACCCGTTGCGCGTCCATCACCGGCGCCTGGGTCGCGCTGTCGCTCGCCTTCCGCCACTTGGTGAAGATGAACGTCATCAAGACCGTGCCGCTGATTGGCCAGGTCGCGGCGGTGTCGTGCGGGATTTCGTCGGGCGTGTCCGTGCTGGACCTGGACTACGACGAGGACTCCGGCGCCGAGGCAGACGCCAATTTCGTCCTGACGGACACTGGCGGATTGGTCGAAATCCAGGCCACGGCGGAAAAGACCAGCTTCTCCGAGGCGCAGTTCGGCGAACTTCTGGCGCTCGCCCGCAAGGGGACCACCGAGTTGTTCGCGGCCCAGCGTGCCGCGCTGGAGGGCTGATGGCGCGCAAACTGCCCCGCGGCGCCCGGCTGGTCCTGGCCACGCATAATCCAGGCAAGCTGCGGGAAATCGAGGCGCTGTTGCGCCCCTTCGGCATCGACGTGGTCTCGGCGGGCGCTTTGGGTCTGCCGGAACCGCCCGAGGATGCGCCGGATTTCTTCGGCAACGCCCGCATCAAGGCACTGGCCTCGGCCACCGCCAGCGGGCTGCCGGCGCTGTCGGACGATTCCGGGTTCTGCGTGGCGGCGCTGGACGGCGCGCCGGGCGTGCATTCGGCGATCTGGGCGGGGCCGGAGAAGGATTTTTCGCGGGCGATGGCGGATGTGCACGCGAAAATGGGCGACGTGGCCGATATGCGTGCCTGGTTCATCGCGGCCCTGTGCCTGGCCTGGCCGGACGGCCACACCGAGACGTTCCTGGGCCGCATCGACGGCACCGTGGTCTGGCCGCCCCGGGGGGCGCACGGGTTCGGCTACGACCCGATGTTCTTGCCCGCCGGCGGCTCGCAGACCTTCGGCGAGATGGACCCGGACGCCAAGCACGCAATCAGCCACCGAGCCCGGGCCTTCGCGCAGATCATTGCCGCTTGCTTCGGGTAATCGGCCTGCTTCTGCTGTTGGCATCCCCGGCCGCCGGGTCGGGGTTGCCGGATGCCGCGCCCTTGCGCCCGTCGCCCAATTTCGTCCCGGCCGGGCCGGCCACCGCGCGAGGCGTGCTGGTCTGGCTGCCTGGCGCCTATGACCAGACCTTGCATCCTCCGCCAGTGGAACCGGAATGGGTCGCTCGCATGGCGGCGCGTGCGCTGGATATCTGGCGCTTCGACCGGATGCGCGGGCAGGACCAGTTGGCATCCGGCGCCGAAACCCTGGCCGCCGGGCTTCGCACCCTTCGCGCCAGCGGGTATCGCCAGATCCTGGTCGCCGGCCATTCCCGAGGCGCCTGGATCGGCCTGACTGCGATGGCTCACCCCGGGCTGGCGGACGGGATCGTCGCCTTGTCCCCCGCCGCGCATGGCACGCAACCGCACCGACGCGCGGAGGCTCTGGCGGCCTGGCGGTCAGTCTGGACCGCGGCCGATGGCGCCGGCCCGGGGCAAGGCCTGCCTGTGGTTCTGGTGCAGTTGCGCGACGATCCCTGGGACCCTGATCCGGCCGAGCGCAAGGCCGTCGCGGTCACCGAGGTCTGGCGCGCCGGGCTGCGGCTGCTGACGATCCATCTGCCGGAGAGTCCGGACGGGCATATGGGGGTGTATGAGCGGGCGTTCGACGCGCGGTTTGGTGCTGAGATTGCGGGGTTTGTCGATCCGTTGGGGGCGGAGCGGTAGGTTGGGTCTGGCTGTGGGCCGAGGGGATTGCGAAGCCAGCCGGGTGTATTATTTCCGCGCGTGGACGGCGTTGTTGGCGGATTTGGTTAGGCGGACCAGGGTTGCGCCGGGGGATCGGCGGTGGCTGGAGCATGCCACATGCGATCGCCGGGGTCTGCGCCCATGGGAGTGATGTTTGCTCCCGAGATTATCGGACAGAGCGCTTTCTATTAGTGCTGGGAGGTGCCACTGTGCACGCCGAGTAAACGCTGGAGTACCGACCTCATGTTGTTCACCGAATACGCTCGCTTCGTCGCAGAAATCGACCAGTCTGTGGATAAATCCGATGACAAGAGGCGTGATATCGCCATATACGGCCTAGCGGCAGAGATTGGGTCACTTCTGTCCGCGATCAAGAAAGCCATATTAGCATCTCAGGCCGACGAGGCGCCGGTAGCAGCGCGAAAGCGTCAGGAGGTGAAGGAGGAAATTGGGGATGTGCTCTGGTATACTGTGCTACTTGGTCAGTTGCATAATCCAGGTGCAAGCTTCAACGTCTTTTCCCATGATATCAGCAATCTCCACAAAGAACTATCCGCAGATAACGAACGTGCGGATGTTATTCAGACGGTGCTGACGCCAGAGAGGAAGGCCTTGTTCGTTGAGAATTCTTGTGCGTTCCTACAAAGGGACGATTTCACCCTGGATGAGTATCAGAAGCTTGCGTTTATGACTGCCAGAACTAAGGGGGCCCAACTCGAGAGAGTCTGTTTAGCTGTCCTAACTCAGCTTGGGGGCGAGGTTTTGCGGACTACCCTTCCGCAGGTCGAACTCGGCCTTAATCAGAAACTCACGGACCGAAACCTGAACGTGGTACTTGGCGAAATTGTTTGGCACTTGGCCGCGCTGGGAACACTGTCCAATCTGAAACTAAACGATATTGCTGACGCAAACCGTGAGAAGGTCACCCGACGGTACGATCGGGGGCAGCCGACCCCCCTGCACGACGACAAATATCCACCACATGAACAGTTTCCGCGCAGGTTTGATGTTACATTTGTGACAGTGCGCGCCGGGCGTTTGCGCATGTACTTCGAGGGGCGCCCGCTCGGCGATGAGCTTACCGATAACGCACGTCAGGAGGATGGGTACCGCTTCCATGACATTATGCACTTGGCTATACTTGCAAAACTGGGATGGTCGCCCGTCATCAGGGCGCTAATGCGTAAAAAACGAAAGAGTGATCCGAAGGTTGATGAAG